>JAHDGC010000684.1 GCA_020627865.1 Saprospiraceae bacterium
AAACATCTGCAAACACGTAGGGACAGGGCATGCCCTGTCCCTACGTGTTTGCAGACAAACCATTACCTAAACAATAAATTTTATATAAAACCAAACTGGCATTTAATTAAAAAAATAATGATTCGTGGGGATGTATTGCAATACGTCCGTACAAATCCTGTTATGACATTTATTTTAAAACAAAAACCATGAGAATTATTCTTTTACCCCTTTTATTTTGCTTGGGTGTTACCGTTTCCAATGCGCAATATTCTGTAAGATTAGCCGTATTTGAAAAAGCCGTGCCCCATGATTATTTTTCAGGTATCAATGATGTTAATGTTTATAAAGATCATAATGGTTTTTATCATTACTATCAAGATCATTTCGAAACAGAAGAAGCGGCCACCGAAGCCCAAGAAGCCTATGCCAACGAAGGATTCTCGGCTCAAGTTTTTGACCTCCGATCCGTCAAGAATTGTAAAAGGGTTTGCATCAAATCTGAAAAGTTTAATATTTTCCCGATCTTCTTTGATTTTGATCAACACAGATTGAAGACAGCCTCTGTGGGCGAATTGCGGAAAGTGAAGATACTCATGAATGAGCAAAGGAATTATGTACTAGAGATACAGGCACATACGGATGCTATGGGGCCTGTGGAGTATAATGAAAAATTAGCGGAGCGGCGGGCGGATGCAGCCAAAGATTATCTCGTTACACGGGGTATTGATGCCGATAGAATCCGAACAACCAGTTTTGGAGAGATTAACCCTATTGCTAAAAACGAACTGGATAGTGGAGCAGATAGTAAGCAAGGGCGACAGTTTAACAGAAGGGTTGAATTCCGTTTTTTCGATCATCAGGATGTACAGGTGGACAATTCGGAATATATATATGTCCCTTTCGAGTTGCTGATTCCGGATGCGAGACAGGAAGACAAAATTATATCTGCACAGCGAGTCGATGGCCAGTAGCTCTTAGCTCCAGAGGAGCGATACCATTTGTAGAACACAGCGAAAGGGACATTAAATTTAAGGTGCAGAGCACCGTCCCATAATTCAAACCTCTTTCATTTTCTTTTTTAAGAATCGATAATCGTTTTTTCTTACATAAATTTATAAAACTGATTTCATCAAATCTTAGATGAAATCAGTTTTTTTATGGCCATTATTGAATTTCTATGTCTATTACTGGCATTTTTATTAAACTTTCTTGGTGCATAATGGTGTCGGCACTACGTACCTCATAGCTATATTAGCAATTTACCCCTACAAATGGAGCCAGCATTACATGCCTAGATAGCAGCATACCGCCACCATTGTGGTTTTAAATTTTGTTCAGCATGATGATTTCTATAGAAATAGTTTTCATAATTCATATGTAAAGAAAATTTTAACTGAGTAAAATATTTAACCATTATATTTTTTAGTTTCGAAAACTAATTTCTGCAATACATATATGATGAAAGATGTTTGAAATGCTGAAAAAAGATTTCAATAATTACTTTTTTTATTCCGGTTAAAGTCTACTTTTGCGGCAGTAATTTGAAATCAAGAAAAACGAATTAAAGAAAACAACTATTAACGATGAGAATACTTCTAACGAGCAGCCTTTTATTTTGGTTAAGCATGCTTTCAGCACAACCAGATACCTTGGATTTGGATCAAGTTGTAGTACAATCCAACCGGATTGAACTCAAATTCTCCGAAGTCTCCCGCTCCATGGAAATTATTACAAAGGAGGAAATTGCTGTCGCTCCTGTGCAAAGTGTTGCGGAACTGCTCCACTATGTCAGCGGTGTCGATATTCGCCAACAAGGCATTAACGGGATGCAGGCCGATGTCAGCATCCGGGGAGGAACTTTTGAACAAGCCTTAATCTTGCTAAATGGCATCAAACTTTCTGATCCACAAACGGGGCATCACAACCTTAGTTTGCCTATAGATATAGAATCTATAGAAAGGATAGAAGTCCTCAAAGGTCCTGGAGCCAGAATTTATGGTCAAAATGCCTTTGCCGGAGCCATTAATATTATCAGTAAAGTTCCGGATGAAAGATATTCTGCGATTCAACTCAATGCTGGCGAAAATGCATTGGGCGGTATCCGTGTTTCTGCCGCCTTGCCCAATAGTAATTTTAAGCAATTCCTTTCTTTCTCGAAGCATTTTTCAGAAGGGTACCGCCACAATACGGATTATGGCATGCACACCCTTTGGTACCAGAATCAGTTTAAGTTCATTAACAATGAAGTAAATCTGTTTGCCGGAATGGCAGAACGGTCATTTGGAGCCAATGGCTTTTATGCCAGCCCGCAATTTGAAGACCAGCACGAGACGGTACAAACCAGTTTGGTGGCCTTGGAGTTCAAACACGTTACCCGAAACCTGATTTCCAAGCCGCGTTTCTACTGGAGAAGAAATCAAGATAAATATATTCTTTTCAAAGACAACCCTTCCATTTATCAAAATCTGCACATCAGCCAAACCTATGGATTTGAGTGGAACAATAGCCTTTCCAGTAAATTGGGAACAACAGGAATCGGTCTTGATCTGAACCGCGTTCGCTTGCAATCCAATAACCTCGGTTGGTACCATAGGAATGTGGCAGGAATTTTTCTAGAACACCGCTTTGAATATGGCAACCTTGATATTACGCCGGGTGCAGCTTACTATTATTACTCTGATTTTGGCTCCAGATTTTTCCCCGGGATTGACTTAGGTTATCGCATTTCACCAGCGGTTCAAGCTTTTGCCAACATTGGGTATACATGGCGCATCCCTAGTTTTACAGACTTATATTACCAAGGGCCAACCAATCTGGGTAACCCTGACCTTACGCCAGAATCTGCCCTATCCTACGAAGCGGGTTTAAAGTACAATCAAAAGGGCATGCATGCCCAAGTCAGTGGTTTTTACAGGGATGGCAATAACTTGATAGATTGGGCCAAGCAAACGGCAGCAGATACCCTATGGCAACCCCTCAATTACAACAATATAAATACATATGGGTTTGATCTTTCCCTTGGGATAAATCTCCCTCGATTATTGGAACATAACTTTTTTATAAAAAACATCAAACTGGCTTATACCTTCTTGGAATCGGAGCAGGTAGAGCTTGATGTTGTCGCTTCGAGGTATACTTTCGATCAACTCCGCCATCAGTTTATTTTTGGTTTTGATTACCACATCATTGCCGGACTCAACCACTCTATTCGATATAGGTATGCGGATCGGGTTTCGGAAGCTGTAGGCGATTATCATTTGGTAGATTCTCGTTTAAGTTGGAAAACCAAAATTGCCACGCTTTATATTGAAGCGACCAATTTATTTGATCAGGAATATTCTGAATCTAGTCTTGTGCCAATGCCGGGCAGGTGGATTCGTGGTGGTGTCAATTTTAAATTTAAATATTAGGATCGTTACATGAAATTCGGGAAACTGCCACACATAGAAGACGTTGATTTTTCGCTTCCTCCGGACAATCCAGTTACAAGCAAATTGTTAGAAATATTGCCCGAAGGAAGCACTTCTCCCCATGTGTATATCGGGTGTACGGGTTGGAGCATGAAAGAATGGATTGGCAAAGTTTACCCGAAAGGAGCCAAGCCCAAAGAATTTTTGCGTTATTACTCCCGTCAATTTGATACCATAGAATTAAACACGACCCACTACAGAACACCGACTCCGGAAACCATCCAAAACTGGTATCGGGAAACACCGGCAAACTTCAGGTTTTGTCCGAAAATTTTACAAACCGTCAGCCATAGCCGAGATTTGGGATTTGGTACCGGAAAACTTTTGCATTTTTGTGAAGCCTTACTGGGCTTACAAGAAAAACTCGGCCCTTGTTTTATGCAATTGCCTCCTTATTTTGGCCATGACCGCCTAGGGATGTTGGAGCGTTTTATCCAGTCTTTCCCTAAAGATATCCGGTTAACGATCGAGTTGCGGCACGAGAGTTGCTTTACTGAACCGGAAAAAACCACCGAGATATTCTCCATGCTGAAATCTTATGGCATTGGATTGGTGATCACGGATGTAGCGGGCAGGCGGGATGTCGCTCATATGGGCATTTCCGCACCTTTTTCACTGATTAGATTTGTAGGAAACAACCTTCATCCAACGGACTATACCCGCATTGACGCTTGGGTGCTCCGCCTGAAAACTTGGGCAATCCAAGGGTTAAAGGAAGTCTATTTCTTCCCACACGAACCGGATAATATTCAAGCACCAGAAATGGCCCTTTATCTAGCACAAAAAATAAAGGAAATGACACCCATTCAGGTTTGTGTCCCTGATTTTAATAAAAAAATGGGCGGAGGGCAAATGGAATTATTTTAGATCATATTCCATGCATATACATTGACAATCAAATATTTACATAACATTTAATTTATCAAGACACCCAAGAACAAGCACCCTCGCT
>JAHDGC010000685.1 GCA_020627865.1 Saprospiraceae bacterium
TGGTCAGTTTTGTGATAACCGAAAAGGGTAGGGTAGAGTCACTTGAAATTATGAGATCTATCGGATACGGTACTTCGGAAATAGTCCTCGAAGTTATAAACAAGATGAACAACAATCCCGGTTTTGAATGGAAGCCGGGGTTGGTGGACGGGAAGCCTGTCAACGTGAAATATCACCTTCCGGTAAAGTTTAGGTTGCAATAACCTGAAAGAGGTTAAGTAGAAAAACAAAGGAGATCATTATCACAATGATCTCCTTTTATAAAAATAAAATGATTAGGATATAGGAAAATGACCCAAGCCATAGATATAATACCTAGACCTAGGCCATTAATCCAATACCATTACTCTATTGCTTCAAAATAATAGTCAACATCGATTGTCCGGTAGTATTGGATTTTATATCAAGGAAAAATAAACCACTCGGAAGGGCGCTGATGTCAATAGTTTCCGTTCCTGAAATGTTTACCTGTTGATAAAAAGTTCCGTCTGCTCCCAAAATCCTAACACAATAGTCACCAGAAGCCAAGGTGATGTTCAAAAAGTCCGAAGCTGGATTCGGGTAGATGAAAACACCATCGTTCCGCAATACAATACCCGATGCTGTTAGGCATTCCTCCGTGATAGTAACAGTATTGCAAATCACCTCTCCTAATGGACAGTCTGCACTCTCGTAAGCGCCACAGATTTCATAAGTGCCAGGGGTTGTGGGATCAAAATCAAAACCAGAAGCTGTTGATTGATAATCGCCATTGATGCTCCAGTAAATATTATCTTGTCCCGAAGCGTGGAAGGTATAAGAAGCACAATTGTGCATATCAACCAGTACTTCAAAATTACAAGAATCTACAGGTATAAAACAATCCGAATCCACCACTACGGTAAAGCATTGTTGAATACCAATAGGACAAGTTGCATTTTCATACCCACCACAGATTTCATAAGTGCCAGCCTCACTTGCTTCAAAACCAAACCCTTCTCCAAAGCTTACAATTTCTCCGCCGTCTACCGTCCAATACAGTTGCTCATCCCAAGGTTCTTGCACAGCAAAGCTATAAGAGGCACAACTGTTTTGGGTTATGGCAATTTCTAACAAACAACTATCGGGGAAGCAGTCTGGACTAACAAAAATAGTATCACAAATAGGCGTCGTATTGGGGCAGTTTGGTGTGTCAAGAATACCACAAACGATATAGGTGCCGGGTTCTGTTGGATCAAAGTCCACAGCAACTTGCGCATTAGCGGAAGGAAAAAACTCTCCATTAGCCGTCCAGTAGAGTGGCGTTTGATTATCGGAAAAGAACGTAAAAGAATTACAATCATGCTGTTCGTAAGATGTCGAGAAAGCACAAGGATCAACGAAGCAATCCTCAGTTATAACAAAAGTTTCGCAAAAATTTGTTTCTGGTGGGCAACCTTCATTAACAACACAGATTTGATAAGTGCCAGGCGTATTTGGGTAAAAATCGTATCCAATACCAGTTAATTGAAAAACGTCATTTACATACCAGTCAAGCTGTACTTGTTCTGTAGAAAAAAGGTCGTATCCTGCACAAGATTGTTGGTTGATTTCTACATTGAATTCACAATCATTCGGGAAGCAATCTTCGGTTATAACAAGGGTATCGCAATCAGAAGCACCATTGGGGCATTCCACTGTTTCGAAGATACCGCAGACGATGTAAGTTCCGGGTGTCTGAGGGTCAAAGTCTATAGCATGTTGCGCATTGTTAGTAGAAAGAGATTCCCCATTAACGGTCCAGAAAAGTGGTGTTTGGTTGTCTTCAAAAAAAGTAAAAGAATTGCAACTGTGCTGTTCGTAAGATATTGAAATATCGCAATTCGGAAGCATACTACTAGAATCTCGGTGCACAACAATGTTCACAGGCTCTGGCGCAACAGGGTGGGTTTCCAAATTATGCCCAACTAATTTCACATTATCTATTTCAAAGTGTAGGGTATCCGTATCCACATTCAAAACAATATCTTCAATGATGACAATAAAATTACCCAAGTAACCATTGCCACCAACAGTCTCTTGGGTATTGCGGGTAGACACAAAATTGATCTTATTTGAATTTGGATCTAGCCTAGTCCGAGTATATGTCTCAGCGCCTTCATTTGTCCAAGCAAGATCACTTGCTGTATAATCTACGGCTACCACATTTGTATTGGCAACGCTACTATAATTTATGTCAAAAGTAATCCCATGAAAAGAGTTGACCGGAAAGTTATCATTTCCCAGACTTAAATTAAGGTGCAGCTCATTGCCCACCACATTGGTGTTGGTATTGACTGCAAGGCTAACAGGAGGCGCTTCGCTAAGGTGTTCAGACCAAAGTTCATCAGGTGCATTAGTAGTATGGATAAGGCCATAATTGCTGGAAACAGCATGAAAATCTTCAAGGTCTACAGCTCCACTGCCATCGGCATCGGCATAGTAAAAATTATTCCCATTCGGAAAGTTTTGTGACCAATCAGCGGGGGCCGGAAAGCCCATCCAATCAGTTGAGGTGCTATCCCGTGATGCTCCTGTAACACTATATGCCCATCCACCATATAGTATATCTACATAATTGGCGATACCGTTATTATTCATATCGCCTGGCCATACAGATTGGGCAGAAGTATTGAGAAGCGGGGTTATACAGATAAGTAATAGAAAAAGTTGCTTGAAAATTAAAGATGTTAGATTATTCATGATAAAAGTTTAATGGTATTGAATATTTAGGAGTTAGAGACAGTATTCCCGTAGTACACTTGTTCATTGTCATGTCAATGATTATTCTCTCGGTACAAATTTAGCTAAGGAAAGAGGTGCAAACAAATACAAATTTTTATATTTGTCAAAGTAAAATTTGATTTATAGGTTTATTTTCAATATTTTGTTTTTAGAATTAATTGATACAAAGGAATTTAGTTAAAATAATTTGTATTTTTTTATATATGAATAGGTTTTTTGTCAAAGAATAATAGATTTGAATAAGTTAACAACAGTATTATCCCAGTGTGAAAAACAGGAAATGCAGGCCTTAAAAGACTTTGTACATTCTCCTTTCTTTAATAAAGACAAGGCGATTACGAAGTTGCTCTGTAGTTTAATTGACGTTTGGCCGGAGCTTCCGGAAAGCAAGACGCTGCTCTTTGGGCTGGCTTATTCAGGCGAGCCGTTTGAGGATAAAAAGTTTCGGTACTTGATCAGTAATGCTGCCAAGCTTGTCATCCGCTTTTGGACGATCTCTGCATATAAATGAACCTCGGAACTTGCTGGATCAATTGACCATTGCTTCGACAAGAAATTTGGAAAAGCACTATCGGCAAGGTATTCGGAAATGGAAAGTACTAAAAGAAAAAAAGCGAACCGCTCATGAAGATTGGTATTGGTATACTTTGCGCTATCATGAAATAGAAGAAGCTCATTTTGGGCAACAACGGCTCCGGCAGTTTGATCGGAACATTCAACAATTGGCAAAAAGTTATGATCGGTATTATTACTTGCATCGCCTGAGTACGGCCTGTGCAATGCTGGATCGGGAAACTATTTTTCAGGGGAAGTATGACATCCACTTGAGTCCGTCTTGGTTTACCTATCTTGAAGAGCAATCTTTTTTTCAAGACCCATTGATCGAAATCTATTATAAGATGTGGAAGATGTTGCATGAGCCAAACAAGGAAGAGCACTTTGAAAACTTTATGCAACAGTTGCGGGATACCAGGCTTGAAACAGATCATATTGTAATGCGTGGTTTATACATGGCTGGGATAAACTATACTTTGAGAAAACTGCGTCAACGTGACCAAACTTATCGACAAAAAGCATTGGATTTGTATTTGGAAGCCATCAGTCGAAAAGTGTTATTGGACAAGGGGGAACTTTCTCCTTGGGCTTTTGGCAATGTCGTAAAGTTAGCATTACAACTGAAAAAATATGATTGGGTAAAATCTTTCATTAAGGAAAAATCCACCATCTTGCCGGACGCATTTCGAGAAGATGCCTTAAATTATAATTTAGCTGAGGTGAATTATATAACAAAACAATTTCGGGTGGCACAGGAGCACCTGCTCCAAGTTTCCTTTTCGGATTTAAATTACTACCTCGGCGCAAGAATATTGTTGGCAAAAATTTATTATGAACTTGAGGACATAGAACCTTTGCTTTCCCTCATCAGTGCCTTTACGATTTTCTTGAAACGGAATAAGCAAATCTCCCCAAACATCAAATCTTCTTGCCTTAATTTTTGTGAAGTCTTGTTCCAGTTGGTTCGTAAAAATAAAAAGCGTTTGACGGTTTTGGAAAAGGAGCTGAAGGAAATGCAGCTGCTGGCGGAGCGGGATTGGTTGTTGCAGCAGTATGAACAAGTTAGGAGGTGATGTGAAATAGTTTTTGTAAAATCC
>JAHDGC010000686.1 GCA_020627865.1 Saprospiraceae bacterium
CATTACATCAGCCCTGCGGCTATTCCTAAAGCGAAGGGTTTTCTGGCAACCGACCTTCAGGCATTTCAAAATGCTTATCAAGGCATGGACGAAGTGGAAAGGCAATACTTCGAACGATTTACGGCCTTTATTGCCCGGGAACACCAGCTTGCCAAAACGGGGATACAGGGTATCGAAACGGTTAATGGACTAGCATCCCTTTGGCTCAATCCTTTTGCTGAAAAACAAGCGAATTTTGAAATCATCAGTTTCCTAACAATAGAAACACAAAAGGTACAGGATGAAGATCCAGAAATTTTATTTCAAAAAACGGAGCGCACCAATAAACTGGCCAATTTCCGCAGGGGCGACATTGCCGTGCTCTACCCTTTTAAGGATATTGAAAAAACGGTCTTGAACGATCAGGTTTTTAAATGTACGATTCTTGAAATCAATAAAACCCACGTCAAGGTCAGGCTTCGGTACAAGCAGTTTAACCAACTCATTTTCCAGCAAGACAGCTTCTGGAATCTCGAACACGATTTGATGGATAGTAGTTTTGTCTCGATGTATCGAAGTTTGTTCGCCTTCGGGCAATTTCCAAAATACAAGAAGGACTTGTTGCTTTGCCGGCAAGCTCCCAAGCGTCCAATGCTGATGGAGTTTCCCGCTCCTAGTGAACTGACCGGCAAACAACAACGGATTTTCAAGCAAGTGATCAGCACTGAAGATTATTTCCTGTTGTGGGGACCGCCCGGCACTGGAAAAACCAGTATGATGCTCAAGCATTTGGTCGCTCATTTGATTAACCATACCGATGAAGAGATTTTATTGTTGGCCTATACGAATAGGGCTGTAGATGAAATTTGTGAATCCATTGAATCTATTGACAACCTGATTAAAGATGAATACATCCGGATTGGTTCCCGTTTTTCCACAGCGAAACGCTTTCAAGGGCAATTACTCAACAATAAAATTGCAAATGTCCGTTCTAGAAAAGAATTGATTGAAATTTTAACTAGCCACCGGATCATTGTTTCAACAGTGGCCTCCATTGTCAACAAGCCGGAACTACTGGCCATGAAATCCTTTCATACGGCCATTATTGATGAAGCCAGTCAGATACTAGAACCAATTTTGGCAGGCCTGTTACCCAGCTTTAAGCGGTTTATCCTTATTGGAGATCATAAACAATTGCCTGCTGTTGTGGTACAATCGCCAGAAGAATCTAAGGTCAATAACCCAAAGTTAGCAGCATGCGGATTAAAGAATTTGAGAGATTCCCTTTTTGAAAGGCTTTACAGGAAATGTCAGGAGCACCAATGGGATTGGGCCTTTGCACAACTCAGCCAGCAAGGGCGGATGCACCAAGACATCATGTATTTCCCTAATACGTATTTTTATGGTCGAGACTTATCTATCTTACCCGAAGGGACTTTTGGAGAAGGCTATCAATCGCAACCGCTCGATCTCAGAGAACCGGAAAATGCTAGTATCCTGGAAAAAAAATTAAGTTATCATCGAAAACTTTTTTTTCCAACGCCTGTTGATGAAGATAGTGCGAACTTTAAAACCAATGTATACGAAGCGCAAAAAGTTGCCGAGATTGTACTGGCTTGTAAAAACATTTATGCCACCAATGGAAAGGAATGGCATGCGAATCGTTTGGGCATCATTACGCCATATCGTGCCCAAATTGCCAGCATCCGAAAAGCTTTGGAGGAGCATGATTTGTCTCCTGAAGAACTTACCGTTGATACCGTGGAAAGATACCAAGGCGGCGCCAGAGATATTATTGTTATTTCTCTTTGTTTAAACCGTACCGGACAAACGGATTCTATCAGTTCTTTTTCGGAAGAGGGTGTTGATCGGAAATTGAATGTGGCGTTAACAAGGGCAAGGCAGCAACTTTTTGTTTTGGGGAATGAGGATATTATGCGGGAGAATGTACTTTATGGGAAGTTGATTGATTGGTTGGGAGGGAGAGTAGAGAGTAGAGAGTAGAGAGTAGAGAGTAGAGAGTAGAGAGTAGAGAGTAGAGAGCATGCCGACGTGCGCCTGACCCTAAAGGGAAATCCTGCCCGCAGGTTCTTGTAGAAATTTAATTCTTAAAACATTAATCTTACATAAACAATATGCAAACTATAGCACAAAAAGATATTATTCTGAAATTTAGGGATATGGTTTCCAAGCGATATGCTTATGATGATTTAGTGGAGCGGTTTGATTTGCCGGAGGAAATTTCCCCAGAGGTTATTGCCGAGATTGAGCATTACTTCTTGAATAGCATTTATCCGGAACCAGACCGTCGGGCAGCATTGGAAGATGCCTTTGAGGGCTTAGCTTTATACATCCAGCATCCTAAAAAGTTATGGGGTATTATGGGAAACATGACGAAGGCAATATTTCGGTTTGGACGACAATTTCCAGTAGCTTTAAAATCTGGATTTGATGCTTTGCAGGCTTATTTTGGCACTTTGAAATTTGAAGAAAAAATGGTCAGCACCGCGAATGAAATGCAGATGCAGGCTCCATTGAGTGATGATGAGTTTGAACAGATTATCGCGGCCTTACCTCACGAGGAAGTTGTTTCATTCATTAAGCATGTCAATGTATTGTTTAAATCAATGTGCAATACTTCGCTTTTGGAAAAGACGGTAGAAATATTGGAGACGGTTGCAGCAACAATGCGCAGTAAACCTGACGTTTATCCCCAAAAAGATATAGATGGTATTTTGCTCGGGCAAGGTATTTTAAAGGATGGGTTTGCTTTGTTTTCTAAGCATGATGAAAGGACTAAGCAATTGATGGTCGAGTATATTTATAAGAATGAAATGTGGTTTTTGGATGATGTGCATGAGAAGTGGGAGGTGGTTTGATTTTTTTACCAAAGCTAGTGGTTAGCTTGAAGCTAACCACTAGCTTTGGATATCCTAATTTTATCTAGGACTGCTATAATAGCCCCACTTCTATTTTTTATCTATACCAATGGATAGGATATCTCGATCAAACATATACATCCCACTTTTATCATCACCGATAAGCTCTAATTTGTCATTTATCGTTCGAGCAAGCGCTTCTTCTTCAATTTGTTCCGCCACATACCATTGAAGAAAATTATGCGTAGCATAATCCTTTTCTGCCAATACTAAGTCGACACAGTTATTAATACTTTGCGAAACAAATATTTCATGCTTAAGTAATGCCGCAAATGCATGTTTGATTGATGGAAATGTGAGTTGGGGTTGCTTTAATGCTGGTATAGTTGCAAAACCTCCTCTTTCATTGACAAAGTGAATAAGCTTCAACATATGTTGTCTCTCCTCTTCGCTGTGTTGATAAAAAAATGAGGTAATGTTGTCTATTCCCGGTTGTATTTCAGCCCATGAAGCCATCGCAAGGTATACTTGTGAAGACTCCGCTTCAATTTTTATTTGTTCGTTAAGAATAGCCTGTACTTTATTTGATAACATTTTTTTCGTTTAAAACTTGTTTATAACACATTCCCTTTGCTAGTCAAATGCAAAATGATTCGATTACTTCCGCATAACGAAATTCATGCATAAAGATAACAAGAATAATTCAAACTGAAAATTTTTAAAATAGATTTCAACATAAAATACGCAATACATTTATTAAAATCAAGCTACCATCTACTAGAGGAGGGGGCATGACTAAAAGTCATAAAGGTTATAATTGAGAAAAACTACACTCACTTACATACTCCACAAAGATAACATATTAGAAGCTAATACACAACAAATAGTGCCGGTACGCTGTACCTCTGAACCTACTCCGTTTTACCATTTTTACAAATGGGGTCGGAACTACGTCCCTCAATAGCTCCATAGGAGCGACACCGTTTGTAATATACAATGTCAAAGTAGTATTTTCTAAGGTGCAGCGCACCGTCCCCGTAATGAAATTTATCACACTAAAGTGTGGGGTCTTATTCCTTATTTTAACACCAATAACTTTAAAATACAAAGTATTCATTCTATTATAGCTGCCTTACGAATAATCAACGATGTTTCCTTTACCACAGCATTGGATCAGGAAGAAGAAACCTGTAGTTCAATGTTTCCTTAATTTTTGCGTTAGAAATGATTTTGAAATTTGCCTCATCCTTTTCCAGAAAAGAAGGCGGTTCAAAACCTTGCTGAATAGCTTGGGTAGTATAGAATTCTTTTTTGCTTGGGTGAGCATCTGCACAAATATTAAATGTTTCGCCCCAATGGTCTTTATCAATCAATTGGGTAATAATTTCAACTGCATCATCGCGGTGCAACATATTCACCGGAATATTTCCTCCACGTAGATTTTGCTTCCCAGCCAAAAAGCGACCGGCCTTTCTTTCGCCGCCGGCAAGGCCACCAAGTCGCAAGATGGATACTTTCAATATTTTTTCCT
>JAHDGC010000687.1 GCA_020627865.1 Saprospiraceae bacterium
CACAAAATTCACCTCGATGTTGTTGTCGCAATTATCCGTGGCCGTCACCGTTTCCATTGATGGAATTTCGTTGCAAGCTACGGTTACATCTTCTGGTATAGGGGAGAACACCGGTGCGATCGTATCCCCTACCGTGATGGTTTGGGTCGATACCGTTTCGTTGCCGCATGCGTCTGTCGCTGTCCAACTACGGATTATAGTGTAGGAATTTTCGCAAGCACCAGTTTCCTCAAATTCACTAAACAATATAGCTACATTATTATCACAATTATCTGCTGCCGTTACATTTTCAACTACCGGTATGTTTCCACAATCGACCGTCACATCAGAAGGGACGGAAGACAGGATTGGAGCTGTGTTATCTGATACGGTTATACTTTGTGTCCCTACCGTTTCATTACCACAATTATCCGTCGCTGTCCAAGTACGAATTATGGTGTAAGTATTGGAGCAGTTTCCGGCTTGTACACTTTCTTCCAATGAAACCGTTACATCATCATCACAATTATCAATTGCCGACATAGTTGCAGCTGTTGGAATATCAGTACATTCAACAATTACGTTTTCTGGAATGGCTAATAATTGAGGAGCGATATTATCTGTTCGAGTCACCGTTGCAGCAGTTGTTGTTGTATTGCCACAAGCATCAGTAGCCGTCCATACTCTCGTGAATATTTCTTGACAACCACTTTCGCTGAGTTCATCGACAAAAGAAATTTCAATACTTGTACAATTGTCCATTGTTTCCGGCATTTCCCAAACAGGCGTTTCTTGACAAGAAATTTGTTGATTCTCCGGAACAAAAACAAATATTGGGGAATCAATGTCTTCGACTATAATTTGCTGACTTGCCGATACACTTTGCCCACAAAGATCGGTTGCCAACCAAACTCGGGTGTACACTGTTTGACAACTATCTCCCATTTCGCTATCCTCAAAAACAAGGGTAACATTGCCACAATCATCAATGGCGGTTGCCGTTCCAAACATCAGGGAATCGTTACAAGAAATTGTTTCCGAATCAGGGACAAAACTAAAGTATGGCGCGGTCAAGTCTTGGTAAGTAATTGTTTGAGAAGCCATCACCCCATTGCCACAATCGTCGTTGATGTACCAAGTTCTAGTTACACTAATATTACAACTATCTTGACTTTCCGTATCCAAATAATTAATGGTTAAATCATCGTCACAAGTATCAAAGGCAATTGGAGGGGTAAAGATCATTTCTTCCCCGCAGCCGATGGTCTGATCTTCGGGCAGATCGGTCAACTCTGGTTCAACAGTATCCACTTGAAGCATGACGACAGAAAAGGAACTTTGGTTGTTGCATTCATCCTTTCCGATCCAAGTACAGATAATTTGGGTCAAGTAACCATCAATAAGACAATTGTTCCCATCAATAACCGGATCCATTAACATTACTTGCGCATTCATATCACAATTATCTTCCACCATAAAATCTGATGGAGAGAACACCTCAAAGGCATCACATTCATATCTCAGGGTATCAAAGTTATTCAAACCAACCAATAGCGGATTCAATGGCGTAAGAACGGGTGGTGTTGTATCCAAAACGGTTATCGTTTGCATAATTGGAGGGCCTTGCAAACCACAACTATCCATCAGCGTCCACGTCCTTGTAATGTTATATGTACCATCACAATAACTGCCTTCTTGGGCATCATCTGTAAAGTTAATAATTACACCACTACAAATATCCGTTGCTTCTGGCTCATCGAAGAGAATCTCTTCATCACAAGAAATGGTCAAATCTTCAGGTATGTCCACCCACTCCGGAGGTGTGATATCATAAACTTTAAATCTTGCCGTTGAGACAATTTGTGTACCGCATAAATCTGTAGCCGTAAAATCTACCGTAAGTGCAGCCGTACCGCCACAAGAACCCGGCAATTCTGGGGTAGGCGCAGGTGCCCAAACAATGGTACCGCAAGGATCGGTAACTTCTGCCCCGCCATGATTGGCAATCCACTCTTCAAAGATCGGCAGATAATCTTCTCCGGTACATTCAAACTTCAAATCTTCTGCGGGGCTTATCAATTCGGGAGCTGTGTAATTTGATATTGAGAAGGTTGCTGTTGTGGGTTCACTAATGTTTCCACAAGGGTCTATAGCATAAAAACTAATCGGTGTCCCACAATTCATTTGCAAACCAGATACAGGAGGATCGGTTATCCAAGTTAGTTCTCCTTCACAATTATCCACAGCCGTAGCGCCACCATTATTAGCAATCCACTCATCAAATGCTATTAACGCTTCTGGGCCACAATCTACGGTAAGGTCAGATGCCGAAGTTGTTATTTCAGGACTCAGATCATCATTAACGGTTATCGTTATTCTATAGTTTTCGGAAGTATTTCCACAAGGATCAGTAGCTCGGAAAAACAAATATCTTACATATTGATTTGGACAGGTGGTTTGTCGGTAATCTGCAATCAACTCGACGGTTACTTCTGTATCCGCACAATTATCAGAGGCTGTTGGAGCAGGAGGCAAGACCACATCTTCATCACAAGTAAAAGTCAGGTCAAGGTCTCCCGGAAGCGCATCCCAGGAGGGCGCAATTTCATCCAGTACTGTAATCGTGGTTTCATATATTTCTGAAAAATTGCCACAACCATCATTGGCTTGATAGCGAATCACCCGAACAAAACGGGTCGGGCAAATCCCAGCAGTTGTTTCATCAGAAATCACCTCTACTGTAAGCTCATTGTTTGTACAATTATCAGAAACGGTTGGACTTTCCGGAACGATCACATCTTCCGGACAATCAAAAGTAATATCAAATTGCCCAGGGGCTTCATTCCAAATTGGTGCGATATTATCTTCTACAATAAGTGTTGTCACATAATCCTCGGATAAATTACCACAGACATCGCTCGCCTGATATGTAAGGACTCTCGTAAAATCATTCGCACACTGTCCAGGTGTCGTAACATCAGAAAGTAATGTAACCACAACACCACCTAAACAGTTATCAGAAGCAGTTGGTGGGGTTGGCACCAACAAATCATCTGCACAAACAAAAGTAAGATCCTGCTCCCCTGCTGGAATATCCCATACCGGAAGAACCTCATCATTTACCGTAATCGTGATCACATACGGCGCTGGACTATTGCCACAACCATCATCCGCCATGTATGTTATGGTTCTTACAAATTGGCTCACACATCCATTTGAAACCGTTTCATCTGACTCCACCACAACCGTCAACACACTACTATCACAATTATCACTTATTGTCGGTGGCGTCGGTTCTATCACATCTTCAGCACAGGTATAACTCGCATCCAAATCGCCCGGAAGTTCATTCCATGTTGGGATAATATCATCCACAACTATCAAGGTAACGGTATACATTTCGGACAGGTTACCACAGCCGTCATTTGCTTGATAAGTAATTGTTCTAACATAATCATTGTTGCAATCTCCATCTATTGTGATGTCTTCTAATTCCAATACCTCTACGGTGTTCCCCTCGCAATTATCTGTTGCCGTTGGTGGAAGCGGAACAACTAAATCTTCCGAACAGGAGAAGGTCATATCTAAGGAACCTGGAACGATATCCCAAACAGGTGCAACTGTATCTGTCGACAAAAGCGTAACGACATAAGGTGCTGACAAATTACCACAACCATCATCCGCCTGGTAGGTAATTGTTCTTGTAAAAAGATTTGGACAGATGCCAAAAACTGTCGTATCGGAAAGCACACTCACCGTAACATCCACTCCGGCACAGTCGTCTATCGCTACAGGAGGAGCCGGGACGATAACATCCACACCACAAACAAATTCTGCATCCAAGCTTCCCGGTGCCGTTTCCCATGTCGGAGCCGTCGTGTTATTTACCGTAAGGGTAACAACATAAGGTATCGACAAGTTGCCACAACCATCATCCGCTTGATAGGTAATTGTTTGTACATATTGGTTATCACAACCATTCGAGCTGATTACATTTTCCGTTTCCGTGACCGTTACGATTGCGCTGCCACAGTTATCCGTCGCGGTTGGTGGAGTTGGCAACACCAAATCTTCCGTACAGGTAAAAGTTTCATCTAATGCACCTGGGGTAATATCCCATGTCGGCACACTAGTATCATTTACGGTTATCGTAATTGTATATGCTGTTGAAATATTTCCACAATCATCCGATGCAAAATAAGTGATCACTCTAGTAAAATTATTGTTACAAACTCCAGGTGTCGTGACGTCACTCCCTACACTTACCGTCACGACCGAGCTACCACAATTATCGCTTGCTGTCGGAGTGACTGGAATGACCACATTTTCAGAGCAAAGAAAAGTAATGTCGAGGGAACCCGGTTCCTGATCCCATTCCGGAGCCGCACCGTCTCCAGTCGTTATCGT
>JAHDGC010000688.1 GCA_020627865.1 Saprospiraceae bacterium
GTCAAAACCATGTTGTTCGAGCCATGCAGACAAATACAGGATGCCCAAAGGAGGGTAGGGGCGCATAATTTTTTGCTCCTTTTCATCTTCATGGATGAAGTATCCGTGTGTAAAAACTATTTTCATGTTTTATTTAGCATTACGGTTAAGCTTGGCTTCCACCAAAAAATGATCGCTTGCACCGTATAAGTTTATCCATTTCAGTAAGCGGTCTGTTTGTATAGCCGTCTGTTGAACGATCGAGTTTTTACGAATACCTGCCTCCATAAAAGAAGGAAAAAAGCCAACGGACTTAAATGCTATTTCATCAAAGGTGTAAATATTTTTTCAGCCGGACTGTAATACCATGTTTTTATTGGTACACCATTTATATTGACGGATAGAAAAGATTTTGTCCTTCTCCTAAAAATTTTTTTTGATGCTCTTTTAGTTGCAAAATATAAACTTTCTATCAAACAAAAATCTGGCATAATAACGGCTATCAATTTCCCACTAGGACTCAGTCTATTTTTGACAGCAGTAAAGAGTTTTTTTAAATCTTGAGGTGGAAGACAATTTAATCCTCCAAAGTTAGAAAAAATTAAATCAAATTTTTCGGTAAAAACCAATTCTGATAATTTTGTCATATCAAGCCGGCGGATCGTAATTTGATTTTCGAGTCCTGCCTGTTTTACTTTGGCTTTACAAACCTCCAACATATGGGTAGAAATATCTGTAGCTAAAACCTCATGTCCCATGTTTGCCAGAAAAATAGCATCTTCTCCTGTGCCGCAATTTAATTCTAAAATCCTGAGTGGTTTTTCCCAAGGTAATTTTTTTTGCAAATACTCCCAAACCATATCTCTTTGTATCTTCCCAATAATGGTATGGGTGAAGGTCTGGTCGTAATCTGAGGCCGCTATGTCAAAGTCTGCTTTCATGGTTCCTGCCTTGCGTATTTGTTTAATAAAAATTGGTTCGCAATGGCTCTGGGAAAATGATAGACCATAACGGCCACATCTCTTATTGTACGGCGGTTTAATTTAAAAGGATTTCCAAATAATTTTTTCAAACTTAACCAACCTTTTTTGATGCGATAGCGGTTGTGTACATAAATATGCAGCTTCCTATAGAAAGCTTTGTTGTAAGTATTTTTAAACATCATATCCAGATCATCAGAATCTTTCCAGTTCGCCTTCCGGATTAAGTCAGTCTTTACTTTGTCATAGAATTTTGTTCCGGGCAATGGGTAGGAAACCGAAATACCAATTTCATCCGGCATGGCATCCAATACCATTTTTATGGTCTTCCGAATGTCTTCCATTTTCTCCCCGATGTAACCAAACTGAAGGAAAAAGGCCACTCGAATGCCTTTGCTTTGGAGCAATCTGGTCGCTTCGAAAATTTGTTCTACTCTAGTGCCCTTATCCATCGCATCTAGGATTTTTTGTGATCCGGATTCTGCACCGATCCATGCCGTATCTAACCCGGAGTCAGCAAGCGCCTGAATATTGTCTTCTTGTAACAATAAATCTGCACGGGATTGAATTTTGTATTTGAAATTTAAATTTCTTTCCTTTACCAAATCTCGGAAACGTTGTACCCAGCCCGGCTTTAATCCGAAAATATCATCACACATCCAGAAGTAACTCGCTCCGAATTTGTCTATGAGAAAACTGATTTCTTCCACGACCCTTTCTGGAGAACGGCTGTTGTATCGGTTGCCATAAATTGGCTTTGCACACCAGTTGCATTTATATGGACAACCTCTTGTTGTGGCAATATTCAGGGTAAAGTAGCCTTGATGTTTCATCCAGATTTTCTGATAAGATGTCGATCAAGTCCCAAGCAGGCATTGGCAATTCATCGAGATTCCTCAATACTGGACGAGCCGGGTTTTTCTGTATACCGGATTCCGTTTTAAAGCTGATCCCTAGAATGTCATTGGTAGGGGTATTCGCCTCAAGGCTTGTAACAAGCTCCAATAGTGCCATTTCCCCTTCTCCGTGAATGATGAAGTCTGCACCATTTTGTAAATAAGCTTGGTAATGGTCTGTAGAATCAGAACTGCAAACAATGATTTTACAATTTTCCGCTTTCCCGAATTGCGCCATCTGAAAAGCAGCCTCTCTCATATTGGTCAAGCACATTTTAGTCAAATAGTTGAATCCATCATCATAAATGACCAGATATCTTGGCTTTGTTTTTTTTAGTGTAGGAACAAGGGAGGCAACACTTTCAATCAGGTTGGTGTCGTACAAGTGAACGGTAAAATTATTTTCTCGCATCAACGCGGCAGCATAGATTGTCCCTAAAGGTGGATAAGGTTGTTTGGTTTTCCACTGTTTAGGATCAAAGCGATAAAAATAAGAGTTTGCAAAAAGTATATTAGTCATAATTGGAGAAAGATGGATGGTCAGTCATTAGATATAATCAGTGCATTTTCTTTTTCAAATAGTTTAATTCTTTCCTTGTAGCGTTCCAAAAATTTTCTTTGGTAGTGATTGGGATGTACTTTAGAAGTATTGGGGTTTGATTTAAAAGCCACCTGAACACCAGATTCTCCATAGGTGTTTTTGTATTTTTTCCAGTATCTTTTCCAAGTAAAATCCATATACCAATTATCTATAGTGCTCCCGATTTTATTGTCAAAAAGGAATTGCATCATTTTTTTGAAGATACTATTTTTATACCGAATAATGTTATCCCTATCTCGATAAGGAAAATTGGGGTAATATGCTTCTACCCAATTATTATGTTTCATGAAATTCCGGTACAGATCATAACCATAAACCGGGACAATGGTTACAATTTCGGTTGCTGTAAAATGATTTTTCTCTTCAATTTCGAGTGCATTTTCCGTGATAAAATAATTGATACAGAAATTACGGTACGAGTTCAGCAAGATAATTTTCTTGAAAAAAGTCAGTAGCAGTTTGGTTACCCAAAGCCTGCCTTTTTTAGTGATGATAAAATAGTCGATATCGCTATCTGGATACATGACCCCTTTGGATATACTACCAGACAAAAAAATAGCCAAAACAAAAGGAAATCGGGAAATAATATGGGTGAACTTTTGCGCTGTTTTTAACTTTTGATTGGCCTTCTCGTTAGCCTTAAGCCTCCTTTCTACATGTGAAAGATTATTTGACAGCATATAGAACTGATTAATTTTATAAACAATACCAAGTTCTAAAAGTTGTTTTAATGATGCATCAATTTCACTTTTCTGGACATTTAATCTGTTGTACTGAAGAATCTCTTTCGCAGTAAGTGGATGTTTGAATAAGTCAAAATATAACAATGTTGCAAGTATTTCTCTATTCATGGGTGCTTTTAGTGAAATTAGATTGTTTGAATTTGTATATGAATATATACGAAGAATAGTTTTTTTTGCTACAATTTAGCAGCAAATTTTTTATTATTTGGGGAGTATAAGGGAAATAGAATCAGTAGTTTTTTAGATAAATGTTGTGGTAAGGTCTGATGTGAGATTATACCGACTCTATCTGATATGCTAAGAAATAAATATACGATAATTTTTTTTTAATTTCAACTAAAAGTCAAAATCTTTTTAGAGCTAGATTGGCAATTGTTTCTCCGATAGCAAGGGAAGAGGTAGCGGCAGGAGATGGCGCATTACAAATATTAATCAGGTTGCGAGCTTCTAGGATTAGGTAATCATCAATTAGATTACCATCAGATGCGCATGCCATTGCGCGAACGCCCGAACCGCCTCTTTTGAGGTCTGCCATTCCAATTTCGGGTATTAAGTGTTGCAAGGCTTTTACAAAAGCGGTTTTAGAATAGGAGCGATGGATTTCTCCCAAGCCATCTTTCCAGTATTTTAGCGCTAATTTTTGAAACCCTGAATAAGCCAACGTTTCTGCAAATTCTTTGGGGTGTAGATCCCAACGGCTATAACCTTCCCGTTTAAACGCCAGCACAGCATTGGGGCCAGCTTCGATACCACCTTTTATCATGCGGGTGTAATGCACACCAAGGAATGGAAAATTCGGATTGGGTACGGGGTAGATGAGGTGGTTGACGAGATGTTGTTTCTCCTTAACCAACTCGTAGTATTCCCCACGGAAGGGGAGGATTTTATGCTTGATTTTTTGCCCTGTCAATTCTGCTATTTTATCAGAATATAGACCCGCACAATTGATGACGAGTTTGGCTTCTATTTCCTTTTTGGTAGTCGTGATGTTTATAGATCGCTCTTGTTTTTTAATGTCGATAACTTTATGGTTCGTCCATACATTGCCTCCTTGTGCTTCAAGGAGTTCCACGTATTTTCTTGCGACATCAAGGTAGTTAATAATACCAGCTTGGGGAACATGGATCGCCTCGACAGCATTAACATGGGGTTCAATTTCCTTGGTGACTTCCGCTCCTATTTTTTT
>JAHDGC010000689.1 GCA_020627865.1 Saprospiraceae bacterium
ATATCAAAGGTCGTCGCCGGAAAGGATAAAGTCGATGAAGAAGTCTTAGATGAGTTAGAAGGTGTGTTGATCTCTTCTGATGTTGGCTTAGATACTACCGTGAAGATTATTGAAAAGATTGAAGAACGGGTGGCTAGGGATAAATACATCAATACTAGTGAACTGAATAATATCCTCAAGGAAGAAATCGTTGATCTCTTGGTGGATACAGATACGGCTGATATTGATGAAGACTTTATTATTCCAGTGAACAGAAGGCCGTATATCCTTTTGGTCGTTGGGGTCAATGGAGTTGGAAAAACAACCACAATTGGCAAACTAGCTTGGCAATTCAAACAA
Organism: Saprospiraceae bacterium; assembly: GCA_020627865.1. GTDB lineage: Bacteria > Bacteroidota > Bacteroidia > Chitinophagales > Saprospiraceae > JAHDGC01. Next base: position 340 of record JAHDGC010000689.1, read on the forward strand.
CGGGGCATGAAAGTCGTCGTCGGTGCCGGTGATACCTTCCGGGCTGCTGCCGTAGACCAACTTAAAATTTGGGCCGATAGGGTAGATTGCCACTTCTACTCGAAAGGTATGAATACTGATCCTGCTGCCGTTGCTTATGAAACTGTAGATTATGCTGTGGCCAATAATTGTGATATCGCGATCATAGATACGGCAGGAAGGTTGCATACCAAAATCAATTTGATGAATGAGTTGAGTAAAATCAAACGCTCGGCGAATAAACGTTTGGACGGTGCGCCACATGATGTGATGCTTATCCTTGATGCTACAACGGGACAAAATGCCATAGAACAAGCCAAGCATTTTACGGCAGCGACGGAAGTTACTAGCCTTGCCTTGACCAAACTCGACGGTACAGCAAAGGGTGGGGTGGCCATCGGTATTTCTGACCAATTCCAAATTCCTATCCGCTATATTGGCATCGGGGAAGGTATCGAACAACTCCTCGTTTTTAACAAAAGAAATTTTGTGGATTCTTTGTTTGATGGCGCTTCCATTGGAAATTAAAAAATCTTAATTTTAGCTCGCGGCATCATGGCCGTAAGTCTGTTGTTCGAGAATTTAATACCATGAAAAGCACAACACAATCTATACCAGAAATTCTGATCTATGAAATGGTTGCAGGCCAACCCATATATTATCGTGGATACAAAAAATATCTTAAGGGAACTCGTCAATTAGAAGAACTCATGGGAAGTAGCTTGTTACAATCTCTGATTATTTCGAGATTAGTTTTTTTATTGCAACTCAAGATTGATAAGGATTACGAAGTGCTGACCAATGAATTGGGTATACAATTCGGAAAAAACTCTTGGCGGGCTGCTGATATTGCGATCATAAAAGCCACTGATATGGAAGCTTATGGTATCGACAACAAATACCTCAAGTTTGCACCGGAAGTCGTTATTGAAATTGATACCAAAGCAGAATTGAAAGAAATTAAAAATCCACTGGGTTACTACCACGAAAAAACAGATCAATTCCTAAAATTTGGTGTCACAAAAGTCATTTGGATTTTTACAGAATCTAAAAAAGTCATGGTTGCCGAAAAAAATAAATCTTGGCAAACCTCCGACTGGAAAGATACCGTTGAAATCATAAATGGCATTGATGTAAAGATTAAAGACTTAATTAAAAAAAGAAAATAGTCGTCTCTACTACTCTGGCAGGGGAAGCTGATCTCAAATAAACTTCTTTACCAACCAAATAATCAAACAAACCGCACCCGCAAGGAAAAACAATGATGCCGTAAGAGAGATAAGACTACTACCCGTAATTACCGCAGGTATGGTAATCAGTGCACCCAAAGCCCAACCCATAATCCAGTACCACATCCACTTCTCCGTATGATCTCTAAGGTCTATCCTGATGTTTTCACTTTTACTTTTCTTAGAGAGATGTTTCTCCAAACGATTGATCCTGCGTTCTAACCGCTTCTGTTTCCGCAGTTGTTTTTTGTTTACAAGTTCACCACTACTTTCCGCATTGTTCAAATCCAAGACACTTTCTGTTACAAGATGCTTTGTTGGCTGCACCTTGTTAACAGCATGTCCATTTTGAACAAAAGAAAACATAAAAATACAGATAAAAAGAAAGCAAAATTTCTGTTTCATTATAAATAAGATTTAACGTAGCGTCGTAATGCTTACGACGTCTTTGTATAAAATTCCTTTGATTGTTGGCGACAACATGGCCATCGGTCTGTTGTCTTGCAGATCTGACGAATTCCTAACCAAGCTGATAGATGCCACTATACTTAGCCTTGGCATAATCCATAAAATATTTAAAATTCAACGGTTCGCCCGTAATCTTTTTACAAAGTTGCTGTGCAGAAAAATTCTGTCCATGTGTATGAATGTTTTCCCGTAACCATTTCAGTAATTCACTACAATCTCCATGTTCAATCTGGCCTTCAAGATTAGGAATATCCTTGCTAGCTTGTTGATAAAATTGCGCAGCATAAAAACTACCCAACGAATAAGTCGGGAAATATCCGAAGCTACCCAATGCCCAATGAATATCCTGAAGTACACCCTGTTTGTCATCGGGAACATCTATATCAAGATAAGCCTTGTATTTGCTATTCCAAGCTTCCGGTATATCCTTAACGGCAAGCTTATTTTCTAACAATAATTTTTCAATTTCATACCTGATCAAAACATGAAAGTGATAAGTGATCTCATCTGCTTCAGTTCTAATCAAGCTGGGTACAACTTTATTAATGGCTTTGTAAAAAGTTTGTAAATCAGCATCTGAAAGGTTCTCCGGAAATGTTTTTTGCAAATTGGGATATTGGTTTTTCCAAAAAGCTAACCCCCTCCCAACATTGTTCTCCCATAATCGCGATTGCGACTCATGGATGCCCAATGAAATAAACTTCCCGGAAGGAAGTCCATAATTCGTCGCTGGCAATCCTTGCTCATAAAGCGCATGCCCACCTTCATGGATACAACTCCAGGTCATGCTCCCGAAATTATTTTCATCAATGCGAGTTGTTACCCTGCTGTCCTCCGGTGAAAAACTCGTACTGAAAGGATGTACACTGAGATCTTGTCGTCCCGCCTCAAAATCATAACCCATATGCTTCAAAATATGCAAGCCATAATTCCATTGCTTATCTTTGTCATAATGGGTGAGGAGAAAACTATTATCCACCTGTGGCGCCTGACTGAGCATTTTTGAAAAATCAACCAATTGCTTTTTGACATCCGAAAACAAAACATCTAATTCCTTGCTAGTGCAGCCCGGTTCGTACTCTTCCAACAAAGCATCATAAGGATGATCCGCATAACCTAACAATTCGCTTTCTTCTTTGCAAATATCAATCATTTTGCCGAGTGCATCTTCGTAAACCTTAAAATCATTTGCTTCCCGTGCTTTTTCCCAAGCGTGATAAGCGGCTGATGTTACCTCCGATTTTCGGACCACGAATTCCGTAGAGTAACTGTTGACACGATTGTATCTTTTGAGACTTTGGGCAATATTATTTTGGGCAACTTTATCCAGCGTGTCTTTTTTTTCAGAAAGCTCCTTGAGCAAATCCCCAAACTTTTCGTCTGTGAAAATATCGTGGGCAATCCCCGAAAGTGTTGCTACTTGCTGTGCTCGAAATGCGGCTCCTTTGGGCGGCATATTCACCTCCTTATCCCAGCTCAGTACGGCAATGGAAAACTCCACATCCGCCAGCTTTTTCATGTTCTCAACATAAGTTTCGTATGATTTTTGCATGCGACTTTATCTTAATTTGTGATGGAATCGGGGCGCAAGATAAGGAAAAAAATGTATTGCTTTGATAGTATTAAACGAAATAATACGTTGAATGTTGCTCGCCTGTTTCAAGCTCCTGCTTGAGATACGCGAAACTTTTTCCAAGTTCATTGTAAGCATCGTTTAAGAAATGAATTGCAAATAACTAACGCCCACAAAAGTTCGTTTCAAGCTCTGCTTGAGATACGAGAATTAGGCTTTGCTTGAGATACAAATTACGAACTCCTATTATTCATATTCCATACTCCCCAAGTCAATATCCCCCATCCAATCATAAACAAAAATCCCCCCAACGGAGTCAGCGGCCCCAAAAAACTCCAATGCTCGATGCCCAAGGCAAATCGGCAAGCCAGCAAGTATAGGGAGCCTGAAAATAAAAAGATACCAACGACAAAACAGTAACCTGCTTTCAAGAAAAGCTTGTTACTATACTTATCATAAAGCCAAGCGGCTACAAAAATGGCGAAACAATGATAAAATTGATAACGGACACCGGTGTGGAAAATAGCGAGCAAATGTTCGTCAATAATAGCTTTAAGACCGTGTGCTCCGAATGCGCCTAGCCCAACGGCCAACATGCCAAAAATACAGGCCCACAAAATTAGATTTTTTTCCAAAACTAAAAATTTGTATTATTGTGTATGATTTTTATTCTAAATTTTTTACAAATATAAAATTATAAATTAAAACGTTGAGAAAGCGAAAGATTGGGATGCTGATTGTTGCAGTATTCCT
>JAHDGC010000690.1 GCA_020627865.1 Saprospiraceae bacterium
CTAAATTATAGGCAAGCATTTCAGCCACTTTTCTATTTACTCTTGCTTTTTTAGAATCCATATTGGCTTCACTCAAGGCCTTTTCCCACATTTCAATGGCAACAGTAAGGTTACTTGAAAAATCTTCATATCCATATCTGAGTAACTTATTGGTATAACCAATTCTATCTTTTTTACAAGCTTGCAAACCTTTTTCGGCAGTAGCTAAAGCTTCATTTAAATCATCATAGTTGAATTTCTTGATATACTTAAATCTTTCGGAACGCCTTGATTTGGTCAGGCAATGTTTGGCGATGAAATTCCGAGCAGCAGTTACGCTCAGGTACTGACTTTCCAGCGAACCAAAAAAGCCTTCCTTGCTATTATACCAATCCTCTCTTAGTCGAGAAGAACTTTTATACGTTTCATTCTCCCCCCATGAATCTGATTTAGACGAGTTATATTCCCCACTGAGCAATACATTTCCGGATTTATCTTTTATCACTAACATGTAAGTTGGTGTCGTATAATTTAGTGTATACCAGTACTTTGTATAGGCCGGTGTTGTAATTTTACCTTCTTTATTCTTTTTTGCAGCAACTTTTTTACTCTGTAGTTTAATTTCCCCCGGACGAAGCCCTGAGATATATCTTACATCCATTTGAATATCGCCATTTGCTTCTACTCTTTCATACCCATGTAATTTCAAGTTAGTTTCAGCGATATGTTCCCCCCCAAGGATATTCCCATATTTCGAGGAAATTTCATTTATCTTGACACTGTAAGTTTTAACATCATCGTCCAATTTGCTAGTAGGAAGTTTAACGTAATTGAATTTCAAGTATTTGCTTTTCACTTTTTGTCCAAAAATAAAGCCAGGCAATACCATCAGTAAGCATAGTAATAGACAAGCATAGTTCATACTGTTTTTGCTGTTTTGTTTCAACAGGTTTTTCATTTTAATTTTAGTTTTAAAAATTTGATAAAAAGAATTTTTATAGGATCAGGACATAGGGTTATCTGCCTACCCTTGCCTGATGCAAGATGGGCGATAGTTTTATCCATTAAAAACAAGAATTTTTACTTCATACCAGACACGATTCGATTGATATAAATATAATACAGGTATTCCCAAATCTCTACGCAATGGTGATAAATACCATCTGAATTTGTCAAAATCAAGAAAATAATGCCCGATACAACACGCTAAAGGAAATTATAATAGAAGTTTAAATATTACTATACCGTGAATCTCTGCTTTCTACTTCTTAATACGTTAAATACAATGTTTCTCTACTGTGAAAAGTATTATAATACAAGCCCTCAAGCTTCTATCTGAACAGGAGTACAAATATATGATTCGGCATCATGTTATCCTAATATAAAATATACTAATTAAAAAAATCCATAATTTAAGGGAAGGGGGTTATCCCTATAAATGGGGAGAAAGAATTTTATAGTTAGGCTTACTAAACGTGGTTGATTGTAAGGTCAGTTAATTAACTCTTATGTTCGGAACAATTAGAAATAGAAGTCAAGTAAAACCCAAGCTACTATTTCGCAGTCCTTCCTATTTAAAAGATGGCTTGTACTCCTTTTTATCAATCACCATTTTGGCAACAATTTCCGCAAGGATTTCGGAGGTACCGCCACCGATTGGGCCTAGGCGGCTATCTCGGAAAAGGCGAGCCATCGGGTATTCCTCCATGTAACCATATCCGCCAAGGGATTGGAGGCAGTTGTAAATGACCTCGTCCGCCATTTTGGTACAAAGCATTTTTGCCATACTGGCTTCCTTTACCATGTATACCTTATCTATCATCTGCTGGGTAATGTGATAGTTAAACTGCTTATGCATTTCTACCCTACTGGCATCATGGGCAGCCTTGTGGCGGAGTGCCTGAAACTGGTTGATTTGTTTGCCAAAAGCGGTGCGCTCCGACATGTATTGCAGGCTGTATTCTAGGGCATATTCTGCACGGGCAACCGCGTTAACGGCCATAATCAACCGCTCAAGGGCAAGGTGTTGCATCAGGTAAAAGAAGCCCTGATTTTCTTGTCCCATCAGATTTTCAAGTGGAATCCGGACATCATCAAAGGCGATCTCTCCGGTATCGGAAGCCCGCCAACCGAGCTTGTCCAATTTATTGGCACTTACCCCAGGCGTATCTCTGTCTACCAGAAAGATACTGATTCCTTTGCCTTTCTTCGATGGATCTGTCTTGGCAGAAACCACCAGATAGTCGGAGTATACCCCATTGGTAATGAAAGTTTTGGAACCATTAATAACATAGCTATCCCCATCTTTCACGGCAGTTGTACGCATACCGGCCACATCCGATCCTGCGAAGGGTTCCGTGATACAAAGGCAGCCAATTTTTTCACCTGCAATACTTGGTGCGAGGTATTCTTGCTTGATGCGTTCGTCCCCTTCTGCATTCAGGTGTTGCATGGCTAAGTATGCATGTGCCCACATTGCAGCAGCAAAGCCACCGGAGTTGATACGCTGCATTTCTTCCAAGAAGATAACGGTATAGAAAAGATCGAGATCTAAGCCGCCATATTCTTCAGGATAGGCAATACCGAAATAGCCCATTTCTCCGAATTTTTCCCAGATAAAGCGTTCTATTTTGCCGTCTTTTTCCCATTTTTCGATATGGGGAACGACTTCTTTTTTTAAAAAGTCTCTAAGTCCTTCTCTAAAGAGGTTGTGTTCTTCTTGAAAGTATTTACTCATTTTTCTTTAGGTTTTAGGAGCGGATGCCATCCGCCCATACATCGCACAAAGATATAATTAAAATTTCGGAGAATTTAAGATTCATGAGGTAATTTCTGTTTCTTTCCTGATGATATAATCCTGTAACCACTTGGGCATTAAAAACCGGATTCGTTGTAAAGCCCGCATTTTCCATCCGGTTATGATTAGGGTTTTACCGTTGGAGAAACCTTTCCAAATATCATCGGCAACTTCCTTGGCTGTTGTTGTCGCCAAGCCTTTGAAGGTTCTCACCTTGTGCATCTTCGCCTTTTGTTGAAATGGCGTGTCATTGATGGCTGCCGGAATAACGGTAAGGGCCTTCACCTTTGAGTTTTTGATCCGCAATTCCTCCTGAATACCTAAGGTAAAATGTCTTACAAATGCCTTGGTCGAAGCATAGGTATTCATTCTAGGAATAGGTTGCAGGGAGGAAGTAGAACTAATGTTGATAACCGTACCTGCATCCTTCTCCAGCATTTCGGGTAGGAAAAGCCGGGTCATTTTGTAGAGACTGACCACATTCAGTTCTATCATATTTAATTCTTGTTTTACAGGCACCTCATTGCAAAAACCATAGGTTCCAAAACCAGCATTGTTGACCAACACATCGAGTGAATGATCGTTCTTTTTTACCCAATCGAAAACTTCTTGACAAGCTTCGGGCTGGGTTAAGTCCTTGGCGAGTGTCTCGATAACAACACCGGATATTTCTGCTTCGATGATTTTCTTAGCCGCGTCCAGTTCTGCCGCTGGCTTAGCGACCCAGAGCAAGCGATAACCATTTTTGGCAAAATGCCGCGATAGTTCGAGGCCGATTCCGCTTGAACCACCAGAAATGAGTACATTTTTCATGAGTGTTGGGGAGTTGGTGATTAGAAATTCAATTCCGAAAACTTGCTGTTATCACACTGGCTAATTTTTCTGGATGATCATGGATAAAAAAGTGATTACCAGATAAGACCAAGGAGTCAAAATCACCTTTGGTATAGCTTTTCCAGTTCTCGATACTTTCCACATTATCCTCTTCTGCCCCCATAATCGCAGTTATTGGTGTTTGGATAATTGGGTAATCCGCTCTTTTTTCTATCTCAACCACTTTAAAATCTGCTTTCAGCATGGGTAGAAAAAACTCCATCAAATCTTCATGCTCAAAAAATGATTCCGGCATCCCCCCAATATCCTTGAGTTCTGCGATAAAGGCATCTTTTTCCAACAAATGCCTTGTTTTAGGGTCTTTGATATTCGGACCAGGATTACCCGAAACGATGAGCCTTTTGGGTAGGATCGCTTTTTCCTCTAATAATGCCACCATTTCATGTCCCAAAGACGCTCCCATACTGTGGCCAAAGATGACAAATGGCGCACCATTTCGCAAGTTCTGTATCTGTTTACAATAATCTTCGGCTGCAGCTTCCCGATCCGGGAGAAAGCCCTCGCTTATCCTTTTCCCTCTTCCAGACAACTCCAATTGGTGTATTTCTAATCCAGCCAAATGCGGTAATAAATAATTATAAGAATAACAATTTCCTCCTGCGAAATGAAGGAAGAACAATTGATTTTTATGCTGCATAATCTGTTCGTTTGTGTTTGCTGCATATATTTAATTTATGCTACAAGCTAATTTTCTCAAAAACATT
>JAHDGC010000691.1 GCA_020627865.1 Saprospiraceae bacterium
GCATTGGATTGAATCTTCTGCAAGAGTTAGCAGTGGTGCAAGCGTTCGTTTTGATGCAGGAAATTACATTCTACTGGATGAGTATTTTCTTGCTGAGAACGGTTCTGTATTTCTTGCCGAAATTGGTGGTTGTACAGGGGAACTTAATAGGATGGTTCCTAGACAAAAACAATTACATCATCAACAAAGTCTTACTGCGGAACAAACCAAAGTAAAGGCAGATGAAAATGTATTAACAATAAGAAATTATCCAAATCCATTTTCTAAACAAACAACTTTCGAGTTTGTGCTGCCGAAAATCACAAGAGTGCATCTCGAAATTTTCGACCTTTCCGGAAAATCAATCGCGATACTTCTGAATTATAAAGCTATGGAAAAAGGCGTGCACCAAACAACATTTGATGCCAGCCAACTTCCTGATGGCCTCTATGTTTATCGCTTGTCAACAGGCAGCGAAAGCATGACCCAAAAAATGGTCGTGAGACATTAGGGCTGAAACAAAATTGCCTTCCGGACAGTCTAGGGTTCGGAAGGCGTTTTCAGTATCTCATCTACGCGAATAGATTTTAATACCGGAGTAAATTTAATATTAAAATCTAGAATTATGAAGTTTATATATAAAAGAATATATTTTTTGATTTTGGGACTGAGCTTTCTTTTCGTATGTGAAGCGAATGCACAAACTCCAAAAATCACACAAATTGAAACGAATAGTATTGACTGTGGCGTACAATTTGTTACGAGTGCTGCTCAGATGGTATTTGATAGTCTACGCATCGGGGATGGTATTACGCCAATTGATAGTTTGGATTATACGGCAGATTCCTTGCTGTTCCCTGATTGCGGGGAAATATCGTTTAACCTTAGTTATATTTATGGGTCTTCAAACTCGGCATATATGCATATAGGATATGACTTTAATGGGGATGGTGTCGTTTTACCCGATGAATATTTTTATAGCAATTCTTCTTTAACGGGAACATTCTCTGTATTGCTTCCTATATCTGCATGGCCAAGTACTTTTAAATCCCGAAAAATAAAAATTGTGCTGAGTGATGATAGTGAAGGGCTGAATGTGACTTCTTCTGTCGGGTATACTATCTCGGGGAACAGCATGGGCAATCCTCCTTTGATCGCAACAGGTTGTTCGAAGTGCAAAGATCCGACGGGTATCCTTAGTCCTTTTTGTTTGCCCGATTGGAATTTCTTGAAATTCTATATGTATAATCCAGAAGAGGCAATTGTAACCCTTATGGGTGTAAATATTTATGAGGTAAATGAAGATGCAAGTTTAACGGTAATAGGTTTTTTGGCAACCGGAGGGATTGAAATTAATCAGAATAATCAAGAAATAATTCTTCCTTTGGGTAATATCGTGCTTGAGTCTGGAACGAGATATTATGTTAATTGCTCTTTTGATGGACTTGGGGGCGTAGCTGGTTTTTACTTTGAAGTAGGCTGTTGCGAAGGAGATGCTGTTGTCTATAGTATCCGTTCAGTAGATGACAATTTGATTCCCCATTTTACGGCAATGAGGGAAACCATAGCGGTAGAAGAATCTCCCACGCCTTCGGTCATTGTAGAAGCAGGGGAAGAAATGATTTTTCAGGCCGGAGATTATGTTTTATTGATGCCCGGATTTGAAGCGCAATCGCATAGTACTTTTTTAGCGTATACCACCGAATGTATCAGTACCATTATGCCGCCCGAAGGCAATAGGGCAAGTGTTGCGTCTGGCAGGAGCAAGGAGGAAAAACCGGCAGCAGCGCAAAAGAAGTTTAAAGAAGAATTGCCCTATGTGGTTTATCCAAATCCGTTTCGGGAGCGTATCCATATTGAATATAAGATTCAGGGCATCGAAAAGGTTCAGCTTGATGTGTTTAATATGTTGGGGCAAAATGTAAGGTCAATCCCACTCGGTTTACAAACAATGGGGCGACATGAAATTGAACTCGATACTATAGATTTCCCGAAAGGAAGTTATATTGTGAAATTGCAAATTGGAAATAAAACGTATCTTGAAAAAATGATAACATTGTAGCTACTAATTTTATCAAAGCTACGGGTTAGCTTCAAGTTAACCGGTCGTTTTGAATATAATATACTAAACGGCTTATTCAACAATGAAAATACAAAACATGATAATATTGCTAACCATTAAGGCATTAAGGCCATTAAGAAAGAAACAACAGGTTATTTCCTTAATTTTCTTAACTTCTTAATGGTTGATGGGAAATCACTGTTAACCTGCCTGCTTGACACACTCAGGTAGGTTTAGCCGTTTAGTATAAAATGAAGAAACTATGAAAAACTCTTGTTACTATCTGTTGGTCTTTTACTTCCTGTTTTTTGCTTCACCTGATGCTGGCTATGCTCAAAATCAACTTGAAAAAGATTCGATTTGTGCATTGGCTGTAAAGCACAAGGCGTCAGGGGAAGCACTTTTTTCCTCCGATAGAGACAGCAGTTTGTTGGAATTTAAAAAAGCACAAGAATTATTTTTAGCCGTTGGGGATCCCAGTGAAATCATTAGTACAACCAGTTGGATAGCCTATATTCATTTGGTCAACCAAGATCAATTCAGCATGAGGGAATCCTTAAATGAAATAAGCCATTATGTTGATCGTTTAATGCATGTAAAGGGGATGCCGGAATCCAGTATTTCTTATTGGAATTTATGGGCAAAATATTATTATGACAAAGGTGAATTCCACAAGAAACTGCAAGCGGATAAGAAGGCTTTGTTGATTGCAGAAAACCAAATACAAGTTGACTCCGGCAAATTGGCTGTTCTTTATTTAAACATGGCCAGCTCTTTTGCGGAAGCACGAGACCATAATACGGCAATAGCCTATGGAGAAAAAGCAAGGTCAATCAAAGAAGGACAAGAGGTAGCAAGAGATTTAACGGAGGCCAATATTTTGTACACACTGGCCATGCAATATTTTAGATTGGGTAATGAAAAAGCAGCCGATACGCTGTTTCAAAAGGCGGAAAATATTTTCTCCATAATGGATAAAACGGACTACTGGGGCATGGAATCTTATGTTAAGTTTCTTATTAATCGGAGTGTATTTTATCAGAAAGTAAGGCGATTTAATTTAGCAGAAACGGACTTATTGCGCGGAGAAGAATTGTTGTCACTTCACGATTATCCGGATCATTTGAAACCTCAATTGTTACATGCACTAGGGGATAATTATTTCTTTTTAGGAAAAAAGAAAAAAGCAGAAAAATATTTGAATGAAGCTTATCAACAAATGATCTCGAATGAAAGCATAGGTTTGAAAAGTCATTTTACAGCAGATGTTTTGATCTCTTATGGTGATCTTTATACTGAGGAACAAATCGGAATCGCGCTTTCTTACTATCAAAATGCACTGACCGCCATCGTTTACGAATTTAACGATGCTACTGATTTTTCTAAAAATCCAAGCCCTAACCAAACAATCTTCTCGAAACCTCGTCTTATCGAAATCCTCCACTCAAAAGCAAATGCTCTGATGCAAATCAACCAGCCCGAATGGGCTTTATCCACCTATCAATTTGCAATCGAAGTGATGGATGATATGCATCGAAATTATTTGGCCGATGAATCAAAACTGTTTTTACAAGAAAAAGTAACCACGCTTTTTGAAGAGGCAATTCATATCGCTTTCTTGTTGAATAAAAAAGAATTAGCTTTACAATTCTCCGAAAAAAGTAAAGCAGTTTTATTACTTGAAAATATCACAGATGCAAAAGCCAAAATTTTTGCGAATATCAATGAAAGATGGTTAACGAAAGAACGGGCGCTAAAAATGGAAACAGGTTTTCTCGAAAGAGCATTATATACCGCCAGAAAAAAACAAGATACAAATAAGATTGTGTTATGCTCTAATCAGTTATTTGAAGTGAAAAGAGCACATCAAAAACTGCAGGATACGCTGCAAAGCAAATACCCTCGTTACTACGAACTAAAATATGAAAAACCGGAAGTCTCACTTAAAGTTTTACAAAAGCATCTGAAAAAAGACGAGGCTATCGTAGAATACTTTTACGGAAAGGAAAATATTTTTTGTTTTGTCATAACGGGTGATACCATAACAATAGAAAAAATTGAAAACCCAGAAATCATTACAAGGGAGATACAACAGTTGAGGAGCTTATTGGAAGTGCCTTCGGAAACTGTAAATAACTTTGCTGCTTTTTGTGAAACGGGTTATTCGCTTTACAAGAAGCTGCTAGAACCAGGATTGAAAACGGGACAACAGAAAATAAAAAGACTAACGATTATTCCAGATGGTGTGTTAGGCTATATTCCTTTTCAAGCATTGTTGCAGAAGAAACCACCAAAAATCTCGGAAGTTCGCTATGATAAATTA
>JAHDGC010000692.1 GCA_020627865.1 Saprospiraceae bacterium
GCTGGCAAAAAGGCCAAAACCTCGGCTGCATTTTTCACCGCTCTTGAACATTTGAAAGTGGCGATCTCAATACTCGACACTTTTCCGGACAGGTGGCAAGATCACTATAAGCTCACCCTTTCTATTTATGAAGAGGCTACCGAGGCAGCGTTCATGGTCAACAAATTCGAAAAAACAAAACAATATGCTGACGATGTTTTAAAAAATGCTAAATCAACATTGGATAAAGTAAAAGTTTACGAATCCCAGCTTTATGCCTTCACGGCCCAACATCAGCTTATCAAGACATTAGACTATTCTAGGGCAATCCTAAAAGAGTTCGGCGTTACCATCCCACATAACATTTCAAAAGTGGGGATATTAGCAGCATTGGTAAAAATAAAATTTCTTTTATGGAGAACTAAAATATCGGACTTACAAAACATGCCTCCAATTAAAGATGCCCGAGCTAGTGCTGCCATCCGGATTCTATCCAGTACTGTATTCGCGGCATATTCTACGAAATCAAAAATATTCCCCATCATCCTGTTCAGAATATTGGAATTATCCATTAAATATGGGTTTGCACCAGAAACCAAGACTGGACTTGCGGGTTATGGTCTAATTCTATGTGCGATAACTAATGAGATAGAGCAAGGCTATAAATTCGGGAAAATCGCCTTATCTCTTGGAAATGCACCTCACCCCAAAAGTCAATTAATTTTTGATTCTACAATCAGACTCTGGAAAGAGCCTTTACAAAACACACTCCCTAGTTTTTTAAAAACTTATCAACTCGCATTAGAAACAGGAGACCTCGCTACAACAACCATAGTCACGACCTCTTATTCTGTGAATTGTTTTCTCTCAGGAAAAGACCTTCTTGAACTGGAAAAGCTGTCCAAAAACTTTATCCATGCCACCTCCAAGATGAAACAAGACATCACCACATATCATTTAAAAATATGTCACCAAACCACCTTAAACCTAACAGGACAAACCCGCAATCCTATTGACTTCAACGGTGAGGTATACCATGAAGACCATATGCGCTCAATTCACCATAAAGCATCTGATCATTTGGGACTAATGACCTTCGCCATCTTCAAATCTATTGTCCTTTTTATCATGGAAGATTTTGAATCCGCCTATGCTACTCTAGACAAAGCCAAGCCAATGCTCGAAAGTACAACCGGCACTTTTAACATTCCAATATTTCACTTGTTTTATGGACTTAGTGCATTACAAATTCCTTCTCTTCAAAAAAGGAAAGCATTACGCATAACCAATTCGGCTATCAAAAAACTAAAAATATGGGCTACTCATGCTCCTATGAATTTCACCCATTTCCACTGCCTCCTTGAGGCCGCTTATCACGAGGCTAAAAAAGAATTTTCGAAGGCAGCAAGCCTCTACAACAAAGCAATCGAATCAGCCAGAAAAAATGAGTTCACCAATATTGAGGCTATAGCCTCCGAGATGGCAGGAAGGCTCTACTTAAATCAAGAGGACAATCATATTGCCGTGCTATATTTACAGCATGCACTTCAATCATACAAACATTGGAATGCTTTGGCGAAGGTAAAGCAAATGAATGAAAAATATAATTTCCTTCACCTAGATAGAAAGATCGCGGTATCTAACTCCGACACAAGTAGTATGGCGACAGGCAATTCGATTCAGCATACTACAAAAGGACTAAATATAAGTAGTATTATCAAAACATCACAGGCATTATCCCAAGAGATTGTCTTTACCGACTTACTAAAAAAAGTAATGCAAACAATCATCGAAAATGCAGGTGCACAAAAAGGATATTTCATCTTAAACCACAACAATACACTTACTATAGAAGCCATGACCCTGATTGACAATAATCAAAAAGTAGAAAATGAAATAAAGATCCTGCAATCCATACCATTGGAGCAACAAGTTCAGTACATCGGGAGAAAGCTTGTTCCAGAAACACTTCTAAAATATGTAGCCAGAACGCATAAACCTTTGCTGATAGGAAATGCTCAAAATACGGTACAATTTACAAATAACAATTTCATTAAAGCCAACAATATAAAATCGCTGTTGGCAACTCCCATCCTGAAACAATCTAAATTGTTGGGCATTCTTTATCTTGAAAATAACATGATCGAAAATGCTTTCACTCCTAAACAAATTGAATTGCTCAACTTGCTCTCCGCACAATTAGCCATCTCTATCGAGAATTCTCTGCTCTACCAAAATCTGGAAGACAAAAATGAAAAACTCAACCTGCTCAATCAGGAACTCACCACTCAAAACGAAAATCTACATCAATTCACCTATATCATATCTCATAATCTGAGAGAACCTACGGCAACATTACTAGGACTCCTGCAAATTTTCGACAAAAAGGATTTTGCCAATCCGATTAATCTGGAAATCTTAAAAGGCTTACAAAAATCTACTCAGGCCATAGATGTTACCATCAGGGATTTAAACCAGATTTTATCTATAAAAGATGTGAAAGAAGAAGCTAAGGAAAAAGTTTATTTTAAAGCCATTATGGATAATGCAAAACAAACCTTGCACGATCAGATCACAAAAACCAATGGCCTGATTGAAGAAAATTTTACGGATGCTCCATACTTATATTCACTCAAAGGATATATCCAAAGTATCATGTATAACCTGATTAGCAATGCCCTAAAATATCGCCAGCCCGACAGGCATCCACATATAAGCATTCATTCTAAAAAACTGGAGCAATACATTTACCTCAGCATTGTGGATAATGGAATAGGAATTGACCTTCATAAAAACGGGGATAAGGTTTTCGGTTTGTATAAGCGATTCCATCGCCAAACCCATAAAGAAGGAAAAGGACTCGGCCTATATCTTGTTAAATCGCAGGTAGAAAGTTTGGGCGGGAAGATAGAAGTGGAGAGTAAAGTTGGTTTGGGGACTACATTTCACTTACACTTCCCTATCTAAAACCTGCCTTAAAACCCATCGCTATATCTGCAAACCGGTCTTTTTACCCATACCTGCGTTGTGAAAACACTCATTATACTACGACATAACTCTTGTTTCCACGCCCTGCCTGCGTGACTTGTCAGGCAGGCTTGATCTGAACAAAAATTCTTGCTTCTCGACTTCAGCGGAGGTTTTAAGGTAGGTTCTAAAATGCTCTGTTATATAGTAAAATGGTATTAATTTTATTCTAGTTGTTGAACCTCCATCCAAAGCATCCTCTATAACCTGCTCAGCAATAGTATGCAATACCGTCATCCTAACAGGAATCCACACATCACCATTCATTCCAAACAATTGAAAAAAAATATATACCTCAGTATCAGCGATAATGGTATAGGAATTGATCTTAACAAAAACAAGTATAAAATATTTGGCCTCTACAAGAGATTTCACACCCAAACACATAAGGAAGGAAAAGGACTTGGCTTATATCTGGTAAAATCACAGGTAGAAAGCTTGGGAGGAAAAATTGAAGTGGAAAGTAAAGTAGGTCTTGATACTACATTTAACTTACTCCTACCACAAAATCCCTATCCGCCATCAACTGTAAATGAATAAAAAAATTAAAACATGTCTTCCATTAAAGTAATGCTCATAGATGATAACCCCGCAAACAACCTAATTTGTCGAACGCTAATCAAGATGAATAATTTCTCAGAACACATTGAGGAATTCCTAGACGCGCAAGCTGCATTCAGAAGATTAGAAGAATTATCAAAACAAGATCCAGAAAAATTACCAGACTTAATTTTTCTGGATCTAAACATGCCCTTAATGGATGGATGGGAATTTTTAGACTGTTACAAAAAACTACCGGAATCGTTTATCAATCAATGCAAAGTATTTATCTTAACCTCTTCTATATACCAGCAAGATATTCAACGAGCTGCCGAACATTCCTACATTGTTGATCTGCTATCCAAACCCTTAACGGAAGAGTTACTGAATGTTATTTATCGTACAAAATTTTTAAAAGAAGAAAATTACAAATAATTTTTGTTTATATAAAAAACATCTTTATTTTGTTGTTTTTTATATAAATCATTCACTCCCTGATGAAGAAACTATTCACTTCTTTTTCCCTGATCCTTTTTGTAAGCATCACCTTACTAGCCTCCATTATACTTAACGAATACATAACGAATAGTTATACTGGCACCGGAGGTACTATCGGTACCACCTTCGAACACTGTTTTACAATGAATGTAACGGGGTTGCAAGAAAACTTGTCAGCAACGTATGGCCTGCAATCTGTCTGCATTGACATAGATCATGAAGGCCTTGGCAATTTGGGTGTAAAGCTCACCTCACCGAGTGGTGCCTTTAGTTTCTTAACTGAAGTTACCGCAACGGGTTCATCTTTTAGCAATACTTA
>JAHDGC010000693.1 GCA_020627865.1 Saprospiraceae bacterium
ATCGCTCTAATGCCGAAAGGCCATTTCCCCCTTCGGAGGGGGATAGGGGGAGGATCGTTATTGACTTGACTGCTCCCTGATTTATTGTAAAATCGAAAAATTTCAACGTATCTAAAACCAAAAAAATGAAACTCAAATATAAAATTCATCCTGCGATTGGTATTGCAAGAGTAGGAGATAGCCCCAAAGAAATTTACCTCTCTCCGGAAACAAACGAGGGCCTTCCAATCGCCTGTAGTAATGATGGAAACGAATTGTTGGATGGTGATGGAAATCCAATTCCTACAACGAATTTTAAAGATAGTAAAGGAAGGATAAAAAGACAAGCTGCCCGCTTCCAGATTTTTGTTTATGATGAAAAAAATCCTGAAGGTAGACCGCTTAAAATAGGGGATACGGTTCATGGAATTGTCAGTAGTGGGAAGTTGGTGGACATTCAATGGACAGTTTATCTTGCCAATAAAAAATCCGCTTGGTATGAATTTAAAGAACTTGAAGGAGAACATGGTTATGCGCCAGATCATCCATTACGGAATGCAGACATTGCAGGATATGATCGACAAAGATTGATGATTGATCCAGGTCCGCAAACAGTGAACAGTATTTCGAAGCCGAGAAAAGCAAAATTTGCAAAAGGAAAAAATCCGAACTATGCGCAGATGTTTCCTCCTCCTTTGAATCCTTATGCTATAGATACTTTAGGGGAGTTAAAAACAGATAATAATAACCGTTTGATTGTTTTGGGAGGATATGGAAAATCGGGTTCTTTTAAAGATGAATTTGGTGATCCGAAAATTTCTTCCTTTGCCAATAATGATGGTTGGTTTGATGATATTGCGGATGGCCCGGTTATGGCAATCTTAAAGTATAAGGATGAGGTTGACCACGAGGAACGCATCATTCAAGTACACGATCCGGCATGGGTGATTGTTGGAAATCCAAACTATACCCCGCAGATTTCGGATATGGTTACCTTGGATGATTGCATGTATGATATGTATATCCGGGAGTTTGCTTACGATACTTATATTTATGGTATGGGCAAATTTGAATCAAGAGAAGAAATTGATGCGGAAGATCCAGATGCGTTGAGCCTTTGGCGGGCTTCTCAGAAAAAATGGAATTCCAATTACTACCCGATGTTCTTCAAGGAGATTTTTAGCATTTTGTCAAGGCCATTGAAAATGCAGTATGTTACGGACTTTTTACAAATTTCTAATGATGCACATCAGACAGGGGCGAGGGGCGATTTTGATAAATCAAAAATTTCTGTGCCGCCCAAATGGATGTCCGAGGCTGCATTGAAGAAGGAAATCGGAGCGGAAAAATTCGAAGCCATAAAACGGAAGTTTGAAACGAGAGTAGTGACAAATGCAAAGGGGAAAGAACAAGTTGAAATCTTATATGATCCTTATCGGGAAATACGTCAATTTGTTTATTATTCCTTGCGGCATCCTGGGCAAGAAAATGATTTCCTAAATATAACGGCTGATCCCAAATACCTCATCTATGGCAAACGCTTGATGCCTTTGTTGTGTGGAGATAATCCGCTTTCAAATAAACATGTTTCCAAGTTTTTGCGACTTACAGAAACGCAGTTATTTTTGCTGCGACAATGGGCCGAAGGAAAGTTTATTAATGAAAAAGATGAATTTGGAAAACCGGATAACCCAAATATTAAAACCGCTAGAATAGATAAGGGGAGAGAAATAGATCGGGGCGTATTGAGCAATGTTTTGGGAGGGCCTTTTTGTCCAGGAGGAGAGGTCGGATGGATCATGCGGAATCCTGCTATTTATCAAAAACCTTATCGCATTAAGTATAATGAAAATTTTGTGCCCAATTCTGGTTCCGGCAGACTGTCTGGGAAAAATACCTTTATGCCTCCTGCTCTTAGTCAACAAGATAATTACGAGGCAGGTTTGGAGCCGGGTGACATAACGAAAAGGAATGCATTGCCTTGGCAAGCGGATTTTAATGAATGTTCTACTCAAATGATTGATATTACTTACCGAGATTGGAATAAGTTATATGATACTTCAAATGATGCTGGTGTTCAAAAAAATAAAGTAGTAGAAACGCTTTGGTGGCCAGCACATCGCCCGATGCAAGTTTATCGTAAAGTTGGAGATCGTTACAAGCAGCAGGATTGGGCAAAAGGGGTTCCACAAACATCCGAAGGAGATTTTAAAATGGTTTCAGAATGGACTAACCTTGGGTTTGTCGCAAAGAATCCATCCGACAAATTTCCTCATTACATAGAAGTGGAGAGGAATGAGGATGGTGATTGAAACTTGTTTTAGTAATTTTTGCAAAAACATTATTACTTTTGTTTTTTTGTAAAAATAAACAAACATATGAATTACAAAATTCCTGTTTTGCTAGGAACAACACGAAAAGGAAACCAGAGCCAAAAAGTTGCTCGTACATTGCAACAGTATGTAGCCAAATTGCCGAATGTGGATACCCAACTGCTGGACTTGAGTGAAACGAACTTTCCTATCATGGAAGAAAGAATCGGTGTCTGGGAAAACCCACCACCAATTTTACTAGAATGGGTGGAAATACTGAAAACATCAAATGCATTGCTTATCGTTGCACCAGAATACAAAAATGGGTATCCCGGTGCCTTGAAAAACCTGATGGACTTTATGCCGCCAGGAATACTAAAGTACAAACCTGTCGGAATTTGCACCGTTTCATCAGGACAATTCGGCGGAACAAATTGTCTAGCCTTATTGCGCCTACTTTGTTTAAGCCTAGGAGGAATGCCAATGCCAGACAGACTACAAGTTGCTTACGTTGAACAATTATTTGATGAAGAAGAACATTTGAAAGATGAAAAGTTAATACGAAAATCCAAGGAATTTGTGAAAGAATTGTTGAAATATGCTGTTGCTTTTAAACAATTATGAAAATTTAAAAGAAAAGAGAAATTGCGCGAAAGCAACCCCCTCGGGGATGTAGGGGGAGCGAGGGCAGAATTTCTCTTTGCACTTGCCAGCGCAAAAACCCTATGCTTATGAATAATGAAAAAGTTATCCCTTTCATGAATGTTACTTTGCGACATTCTTTTTATAATAACAATCTGATAGAGGATATAGAGGTTGTACCAACTCCTTCTTCGGCAGTATTGATGCAAAAGATAGGAATGATTTTTAAGCCCGAGGGCACGTCTTTTAATTTAGGGGCTAGTGCTAGAACCTTAACCGCTGTTAAGGATATTCCTGATAAAGTAATGCTTGTTTTTTTGCTCAAAAATAATAATCCTTATTTCCAGCATATCACGGAACTACCAATGTATAGATCAGGTAAAGAGCTATTTTATTTTGATAATAAAAATGAATCGAATACTAAAGTAACACTTTTGCATCATGCTGAATTTGTTTCGGGGATTGACTCCTTGAAAAATGTTGATTCTTTGGAAGTGAACCTAGTACTTCAAAATTCACCTACGTCTGTTTCAGTTGAAAATTCAAATGGTGCAATTGTCCGAAATTATGAGCCTGATGAAGTAGACGAAATAAATCAAATATCATTTGACTTGGCAGAAGAAACACCCGATCGTTTTGCTTTCATTATTAATGGAGAGAAACAAAAGCCATTTTATTGTTTTCCTTCTGCTGTAGAACATCATTTCGGGGTGATCCATTTGTATTTTGATTTGGAAATGCTGGAAAGGCAAAGCGAAAATGTTGCTGAAAAATACAATTATGAAATCAGGTTTAATAGCCGAAAAGTTTACTTTAGGTATTATTTTATTAGTGCTCAAATTGATGAGGATTTCTCTTTTAGCATCAGGAGGTCTGATCAAGAAGAACCCCTTTCTTTTTCTAAACCAAAGTTAGTTTCACTTTCTAATGGCAGCGAAGCATTAGTGATTATTTCAGAATTTCCATTTTCGTTTAAACAAAGCTATCCTTATCAATTCAGTATGAATTTCAAATTGAACAAAGACACTCGTAAAGAACAAACTATTGCTTTACCCTTCCCTGATTGGAGGCAAATAAAAATGGAACGAATTAGAGAAGAAGATGTGATCGTTGCTGATGCGTACTTATATATATAAGGAATGACGCGATCAAAAATGCGAAATCAAATACAGTTGAAAAATTAGTGTTTTTATTGTTGAAAATTTACATGTTGAACATTTTGCAAAATAATTATTTTTGTACGATTGTTTATTTTTTAGTTAATAAATAAGACCCCGATTTTTTTGCTTTTTATAGATAAATTTATTATATTTTTTGTGAACATTCTTTTCTTTTAACAGTAAAAGGAAATCCTATCCAACCCCAAACAGATCTTGAATTCAAAACCCACTCAACTTGGCAAGTAGTAATTACTATTGGCTATC
>JAHDGC010000694.1 GCA_020627865.1 Saprospiraceae bacterium
GTCTAAATGTTTTAAACTTTATGCCCAGAGATTTGTGACCAATTCATCTTTGTCGGCAGTTCTAACATCTTTTACAATATTTCCATAATCAAATTTTATGATTCTGTCAGCGATATGAAAGTATGCATCATCATGTGTTACAGCTATAATGGTTTTTCCTTCTTTCTTTAACTTGGGGATTAATTCTGTGTAGAAATATTTTCTATAATGAGGATCTTGGTCAGCAGCCCATTCATCTAAGACTAAAACAGGTTTATTTTCTAGTAAGGCAAAAATTAAAGCCAATCGCTTTCCTTGTCCTTTTGAGAATCTTCTTCTTACGGATTCGTCTTTGTCATCTTCAATGACCTTGTCTAATCTCATTGTTTCGAGCAGTTTAGCATATTGTGGGTTATTTTCGAGAACATACTGTTCATAATTATGGGAAAAAATATGATCTTCCGTGAAAACTGCCGAAATTAGATTTTGCATTCTTTCTGGAATATTTTCCATATTTTTGTCATTCATTTCGAAGTGACCATCGGTGGGTTTATATAATCCAGTAAGGATATTTATAAATGTACTTTTGCCTGATCCATTCCCCCCGATTATGAATATGGTTTCTCCTTGTTTTATCTTGCAGTTGATTGGACCTAATTTAAACGGTATGGCGTCTTTATCCTTGTTTTCTTCTCCCAAATAAGAAAATTCAATATTTCTAAAATTTAAGGACTCAAAATCTTGTTTTTGATCGGGTTTGTAATGGTAAGCATCATCGGTAATTTCAAAATCCATGATGAATTTTTTCAGGCGTTTGCTGGCTACCATAAACCTAGTATATGTTTGTTGCAAATTAATGATATTATTAATAGGACCGGATATGAATAAAATAATGACGACATAGGCAATAACATCTGCTCTCAATAATAAACCAACTTCGGGGAGTACAAATAAAATTATAGCGATAACGAAATATAATCCGTATTGACTGATTAAATTTATGGATAAGAATACGTAGTTTATTTTAAAATCCAAGTCCATTGCCTCATCCCTGTTCGGAATTAAGAATCTATTCATAAGGTTTTCTCTCCTGAAGAAACTTAATTTTAATTGTTTAAATCCCTTGATTACATCATTTACGTACTTGTAATAATGCTCGCTATGTTTTCTTAAAACAGCTACTCGTTTAGACATTGTACTCATCACAAGGAAGTAACATCCGGCAACAATTATAATAAGAGTTATGACAATGAGTGCCGAATATATTGAAATGGTAAACATGTAAATCAAGCAGAGGATAAGCATTAACAATGAGTTTACGGTATGTGTGACCGTAAATGGTAAAGTGGAGAAGAGGCGCAAATCCTCTACAGCGGTATAGAAGCGTTGGGAACCCAGTTTTTCCAACTTTTGCAGGGGAGCTTTTAAAATTTGACTGAAAATCTTTTTTTCATTGTCATAGAGTATTTTAAATGTAAATTTATTTAAATGTTTTTGGAAAACTATATTCAATAAATAGGTATATCCGATCATTGCAATAAAAACTATACCCATATAGTTTTTAAGGAACATTTCGTTTTGTGCCAAAACGTTGTTGATGATATAAATTATACCAAAGCTTAAAATAGTATTAAACAGTGAGTATAGTAGTAAATAGAGTATGTGTTTTGGTTTTAATTTGAACATTGATTTAATGTTTTGGCTATTACTCAAATCTTACTAACATCATGTGTTACAACCTGTTAGTAAGAAATTAGTGAAATGTGAATATTAATTTAAATGATAAGAGTTTCAGAGCTGCTAAGATATGAGCTTGTTCATGGAAGTCTTAATAATATTGGCGATGTGCTCTGGATGCTTGGATATGAAAAAATGGTTTCCTTTTAATATTTTATATTGAAATTGATTAGAGGTAAACCTTCTCCAATTTATGATTTTATTATTGTAATTTTCTTCTGATCCCATCAATGCATAAATAGGCGTGTTTAGTATAATATTTTCCTCTTCAACATCATCGGATTCCAGAAGTTCAAAATCTGCTCTTAATATAGGGCTAAAAAAATTATACAATTCTTCATTTTCGAGAATTTCCTCCGGCATCCCCCCCAAGGTTCTTAAATCTTCTTTCAAATCCTCGTCATTCATTAAATGTCGTTGCCTTTTTCGTTCTTGGGCTTCAACTTCTTTGATACCAGGGCCTGAATTGCCCGAGACGATAAGATGACAAGGCGGATCACCTAAATCTTCCAGATGTTTTACAATATTCAAAGCCAGAGATGCCCCCATGCTGTGGCCATAAATCAGATATGGTTGTTTGTTTCTTAACTTTTTTATTTGCACCAAATAATCCTGTATGGCAGCTTGCTTTGTTTTTAGTAACTTTTCCTGAAACCGCTTTCCTCTCCCTGGTATCTCCAAAGGCCTGAACTCTAAATCTGGGGGGATGTACTTTCTCAGAAAATCAAAGGAGTAGCAACTACCTCCTGCAAAATGGAGTAAGAAGATTTGATGTTTTTGGGTTAATGTATTAAGATGCTTGCCGTTAATCTGTTCTTCTCCTGGTATCATCGTTTCCAAATTTTCTATTCCTGGCACTTATATTATTATTACCAAAATTATAAGAAAGAGAAAGCCTGAGGTATCTCCGACTATAGTTACTTCCAAAATCAATCTTTACACCGTTGACTTCCGAAATTGCGCTATTAATACTTCCAGAGTCGAATATATCATGGGCTAGCAATGATACTTGCAATTTTTTTGAAAAGAAAGATTGCGTTAATCCTATATTCAAACCATATATGGTACTATAATAGTATATGCTGTAACTGTGTGGGGATATATAAAATAAATCTGCTTGCAGTTTAGTCGTTTCTCCTATAGTAAAAGTATTGGAAGTACTGAAGTATAACTGGAGGCTAAAGGTGGGTACTGCATTAATATTTTCCTTAAATTTTGAGTCATATCCAATCAAATATATTTGATTTCTGGAGTACAGCCACGGTGTTATGTTATCAGCATATATTTGACCGATGCCCCCGGTATATTCTGTAATGTAATTTCTTCTGAGCGTAACCTGCGTATTATTATCACCATTAGGTGCGGTAATTGTGCCGAAGCCATCAGCGACGGTACTGAAATATATATTCGTAGTTAATTTTTGTTTATGGGTATAATAAAAATTAAGATTGTCGCTGAAAGAAGGTTGCAAAAAGGGGTTTCCCTCGGAATAACTATTAGTATTAAAGTAAAACCTGAAGGGGTTTAAATCCGAGAACCCAGGTCTGTTTATTCTTCTACCATAGCTAAAAGAAAAGTTGTCATTTTCATTTGCCTTGTAAACAGCATAAAAAGTAGGAAATAATTTTAAGTAATCATTTTTATTAACTTCATTCTCAGTCTTGGAAAACCCTTCGGTAATTGTATTCTCCAACCTTAACCCTGCTTTTATTTCCAGTTTGTCACTTATCTCTTTTGAGATATTGAAATAGGCGGCCATGACACTTTCTTTGTATTCGAATTCATTAGATATATTTTCATCAAATACGGGGGTGCCCGTAATATTATTGAAGCTTTGGAAGTCGTTAGTGGTTTTTGAGAAACTAAATTTGCCACCATAAGATAAACCTATGGATTGAATAGGATGAGTAACATCGACTTTTGCACTATAATTATCAATACTTTGATCTAAAATGTTTTGGGCAGCCTGATTTATCTTGATGAATTCACTATTTGCAGAAAGCGTATTTACAATATAATTTCTATCTTGATCATAATCATAATCAAAATAATCAAAATCAAATGAAAGCACCCTGCCCAAAGTATCCAGTTTTGATACCAAATGTAAATTATATGTACTGTTGTTGTTTCTTCTAATGTCATTTCCAGAATTATCAAAAACAGAATCCAGGGTGCTGGTATTATTATATATGTTCGTGATAGCTTTGATCTCTTTATTCGGCTGTGAAAAGTTTCCTAAATACTGAAACCCGATGGATGTTTTTGCGGAGAGATCGTAATCTATAGCAAAGCGGCCAGAAAGTTAATCTACCTGCCTTTTTTTATCTTCGCGCTGATCCCATGTTCCACTTGGGTAATCTGTTTTAAGATTGATCAACTCTCTTTTATGTCCCTTATCACCACTTACACTGAGGCTAAACCTGATTTTATTTTTATTATAAAAAAAGTTATTCCTTAGTGTAAAAAATTGGTAAACATTTTTATTATAAGCAACGGTAGATGAATTTTTCCAAGATTCGTTTACCCCTTTCTTGTAAATAATATTGATCAAACCACCACCACCACTCGCTTCATATTTTGCCGGAGGATTCGTGATGATTTCTATCTTTTGAATATCATCAGC
>JAHDGC010000695.1 GCA_020627865.1 Saprospiraceae bacterium
GGGATTTTAGTAAATAACAAAGATAAGATGTTTGGAGCTGTGTTTTGATAGGTATCATTAAAATGCAAGAGAAGGAATATCGGCAATCACCAATATTCCTTCTTGTTGTCAACAATTTTGTTGACATGTTGTTGAACTTAATTTTTCGCAATCTCTTTTATAGCCTGATAACTTCTATGTTAAATGGTAGGTCTAGATCATTAAATCCGAATAATGCACCAAATTGGGATTCCAGCACAAAAAGGTATTCTTTACCCTTTTCTGAAATGTACCATACACCAGAAGTATCGTCTAAGCCTGTTGCGATAACACTACCTGTCGCTGTAGTGGCATCAGAGAATTGTAATTTATAAACAGTACCCGCATTTGCAGGATCGCCTGCATCATTTGAAGCATAGTAAAGTGTATTTAAATGGGATACCCAACTGATACCATCTACATTAATTTGTTCTCCACTTAAGCCAGTAACATTGACTTGTTGGAGTGTGCCGGGCTGACCATTGCTTATCGGCAGATACCACATTTGGAATCCTAAATAGGCATAGAAACCATCTTTCCCGTTATAAATAACCCCGCCTAGGTTACCATCAATAGAAGGATCCCATTGATTCGAAGTAAACCACTCCGCATTTACAGTATTCGTAGCAGGATCAACTTCCATTATCCTAGGATTCCCAAAATCACTAACATAATATTTCCCATCTACGATAGAAACCGTATGTCCAATAGTGGTAGCTGGTAATTCCCACTCTGCTGTCTTCTCTCCAGTGGCGATGTCATGTTGTACTAGTTTACTTGCTCCGGGCGGATTGCCTGTAAAGTCGGCGTTATTCAGTATACTCAACAAAATGGTTCCGTCAGATGTAAGTCCCCATCTTTGCGCATAACCCGCTTCTCCTTCAGCAAACAATCTTGCTGTAGGGTTACTCTCGGTTAGGTCAAAAGAGCGAATCGTGCCATCACCAAAACCGCTGACATACACAATATTGTTAGCCACTACAACATCTTCGGGGAAGAAACTATTATCGGCCACACTTAGATTAGTAGGAACCGTCAGTTGAGGTGTAATAGCCGTTGTATTGTCATCATTTAAAGTTATGGTAAATGTCTCCCCTGGCATAAAGTTAAATCCTTCTCCAATTTGAACGACAAGAATATTGTCCGCATCAATTCTTAAGCTTACAGATGCGTTGTCTGATGTGAATCCAGATACCTTTTGTGGGGTATCAAATGTGAAATAATAACGGTCGGTTGTACCTGCTTCCAAGACCCTGAAAAAATTGCTATAATTTGGGTCGTCTGCTTGGGCCACTAATTCGAAGGCGATTGCATTTTCGGAAATATCAATATCATACAATCCTAGTAAATATTGGGGAAACTCCACAGCATCTGATATGGCGCTGGTAGCTGCCAAAGCATTTGCAGGTTGACCAAATAAATTCTCGATACTTGTTTCAACGCCTGCTGTTATACCATCGGACTGAAGCGTGTTTGTTACGGTAACCGTACTTCCTACCGTAATTACAGGAGTTATTTCTTCTACGATATCATCATCGCCTCCACAAGAAGTAAAGGTAACTAATGGGAGTAGCAGTGATAAAAGCCAAAAATTAAATTTTGAAAATTTCATTTAACATATTTTTGTAAAACAATGGTACAAAGGTAGTGTCATGTTGTGGAACAACGATTGTAAAAGTGAATACAAAAATGGTGAAAGTGTAACGGTGGGCTATAGTTGTTGCCGAAATTTTAGTGGAGTAGTGTTAGCATTTTTCTTAAAAAACTTGACCATGTTGGCGGGTTCTTCAAACCCAGTTTTATAGCTGATTTCTTTTACAGATAAAGATGTAGATATTAAATAGCGTTTGATTTCAATCGTTACATAATCATCTATAAAAGCCTTAACTGTTTTGCCGGTCAATTTTTTTACAATATTATTGAGCAATTTATATGAGACAAGTAGCTTTGATGCATAAATCCTCGAACTTCTCGTATTGACATACTCATTTTCAAGCATAGCCCTGAATGCATCAAATGTTTGTAACCAATGGGTATTAATATTGGTAACGGCATGATTATCTTTCGCTCTTTCTGCTTTGAGTAATAGCGTACGAAGCAGAGAGGCCATGATCTCTGATTTTGCAAAATTGTTGTTGAGGGTATATTCTTGATACAGCATCGCTATTAAATTAGCAATGTTATCTTCGCCTACTTCTTTTTGGTGAATGACTGGACTTTCAATATGATAATTGAATAACCTATTTAGTCTAAGGGTTTCGTTTAGGAAATAGTGTTGGTTTACAAACAAATGGTTAAAAACAATAGCATATCCATTCGCTTTTTGCAATACTTTATTGAAATGATGAACCTGATTTTTAGCGACAAAAAGCATACTTCCTACGCCCAGTTCATAAGATTTAAAATCGACAAAATGATGGTAAGTATTTTTGGTTATGAGCAAAATAAGGTAGAATTGAATTTTATGCGGGGCATATGGGTTGTGATCCTTTATTTGTTCCAATTTACCAAATAATTGCTGGAGTGTCATGACCTCAATGTTGAGGCTTACACCTTTGTCGAAATGTATTTTTGGTAGTTGCTTATTCAAGGTTAATGAGTGATGCAAGATTAATGTTTAAACCATCCATAACTTCAACATTATTGGACCAATTTAAAATTTGCCAAGCTTGGTTTTTCTCTGATACCATAATCTTTTCGGAGTCGGTGAATATCCAAATCACTTTTTCCACACCAAAATTTAACAATTGATCTGTTTTTTTATGGAAATAACCAAATGAGTCTTTCACTTCTTCTAGTTCTGCCTTTGTATCAATCTCTATTACTATTTTTGGTGCAACATCTAAATATTTATTGGTCTTTTTAACCCCCTTTAATTTCTCGGTTTCAACAATTGCGATATCTGCTGCCCGCCATCCTTTATCCTTGAATTTTAAGCCGATCTCGTTTGTTAGTACAATATATTCTTTATTTAAATTTGACATCAATAAAAACACTAATTTGGTAATGATGAGTGATTGTAGGTAGCTACTTCCCATTAGTTCTTCCAGTTGTTTTTTACCATTCAAGTATTCTTTATAACCCCTATAATAAATAGGTTTTCCCTTAACCATCTCGTATATGAGGTTCTCCGGAATATTTTGAACTGTATTTTTCATTTGTCAATTTTTAATCGTAATACTGACCATCAACATCAAATTTAAGCTTTTAATTACAGATATTCAATGATATGCTACGAGAATAAATCCGATTGTAACTTTCCATTACTGAAATGCTCATGAAAAAGTATGCTGTTTCAAGCATTTAACTGGGTTGTATTTTTATTGCCTTATCCTTATTAACTCAATTTGTAATTCCGATTTAGCATTAGTTTCGTTCGTCGTCAAAGTGCCATCTAATAGATTATTTTGTTCGTAAGGGTCGTTGTTTAGATCATAAAATTCTTGGTTGCCGTTTGCATTTTCGATAAGTTTGTAGCTCCCGTTACTGATCGCCCACCGATCAACCGGATCGTTAGTTTTTTCAGCGTATTGAAAATTTCTTATCGTTGTGTTTTGCGTAAATAAAGATTTGAAGCTTTTGCTATCGTGAATTTCATTGGCCGTAACGCCTGCAAGTGCCGAGATTGTAGCGAATAAATCCGTACTGGTTACTAGATTATCGTCATTACCGGTTCTTGAAACGCCTTGCCCAGAGATAAACATGGGAACATTTATGCCACCTTGATACAATGTCCCTTTTACGGTCGTATTGGAGTAGGGAAATTGTGCGACTTCATTAGGTGTTCCATTGTCGCCTAGAAAAATAGTAATGGTATTTTCCCTTTCCTCCTGAGGCATACTATCCAGCAACCTTCCGATTTGAAAATCCATTGCCTCTATTGCCGCCATATAATATGGTGTTTCATCCATGCCACTTTCGTAATCAGGTAGGTTTCCTTGGGTGTGCATACCATTTGGCGGTACGTGGAACGGGGTATGGGGCGCATTGTAAGCCAACCACATAAACCAAGGTTTTTCTTGTTGATTAATCCAATCTATGGCCAAATCCGTAAATTTTGTAGTTGTGTATTCAGTTTCAAGGCTACTTGCACCATCTTCTGTCAATAGCCAGTTGTAATAACTTTGCGGTGCGCCCCTAATCAGGCCTGCATAGTAATCTATTCCAAATGTTTCCGGATTTATATCGGTATTATTTCCCGACAAATGCCATTTCCCCACTACGGCCGTTGCATATTTGTTATTCGTTTGGTCGTTTATATATTGCTGCAAACTCGTTTCTGACAAGTCGAGTTCATCTCCTGCCCATTTTACACCTGT
>JAHDGC010000696.1 GCA_020627865.1 Saprospiraceae bacterium
AATTTGCCTTTTCCATAAAAAAGTTGACGCTTGCCGTTAGGGAATTTGCCTTTTCTCTAAAAAAGTTGGCGCTTGCTGTAACGAATTTGATCTTTTTTAAAAAAGTTGGCGCTTGCCGTGAAGGAATTTAACCTTCTAACATTTATATTGGGTATGCGTCCAACTATTATCACATAGATCAAAAATAATATATTTTTGAGATGGAAGGGTTAAGAAAAGGAAGAAGAAGCATGATTTAAAATTATGACAAAAACGCACATTACACAAAAACGAATAGCACAATAGTACACACATTGCTCTAACCCGCTATATATGAACACATTAAGGGTAGCGCTAAAATTAGCCGCTACCCTTAATGCATATACTATTTGATACAATACTTACTTCCGCTTTCCAGTTTTTCTTTTCTTGGGTTGCTCTTCTTTACCTTTTGCTTGTAGTTTCGAGGTTGCTGTTGCTTCGGAGACTTCGGGAAAAATCCGATTTAGCAATTCCTTATTCCGGAAAACCAGAAAAAGACCGCCTAGGAGCATCAACATTAATAAAAGAGAACCAACTTGTCCAATTGTTTTACCCAAAGTCCAAGAACCTGGTTCGAAGCGCATTTCTATCTTGTGTTTTCCAGCAGGCACTCGCAACGCCCTAAGGACATAATTTGCTTTTACAAAATCTGTTGCCGGTTGATCTTCAATGTATACTTTCCAACCTTTGGAAGGTGGGTAATAAACTTCAGAAAAAACAGCCAACCGTTCTGAACTGGTATTGGATTCGTAGGCCATCCGATCGGGGTGATAAGAAGTTAATTTAATATTGTCAGCAGGATTAGCAGTAATATTTAAACCTGATAAAGAAGATTCAAATTTTTTCTGAATGATGGCCGTTTTCTTGGGGTCAAAATCTGCCAAAGCATCCATCTCCGCATTGGCATTATCCACCAAGCGGAACTCATCCACGAACCAAGCATTCCCAAGCGCTTCTTGCACCTTAGAGGCTTGTTCTTGGCCTGCTTGCCCACCGATAAGATATTTGGTATTTAACATCCCAACGATGTGCATGTTGTCCGTTGGTCTACTCAAATACCGTTCGATAAGTTCATTATAGATCATGAGTTTGGCAGCATGATAACCTCCAGAACTTTTATGGAAATAACTGGTCAAGGCATTGGAAAAAGGATTTCCTCTGGAAAAATCCAAAACCCGATAATGTGGGTCGGGATCGGCTAAAATTTGTTTATCTACCGGACGTGGCTCCGTGATTTGTTTTGATTTACTTGGCGTAACAAATTTATCACTGTGCAAATACCTGCTGTTCACGCCCCATTGGTCAGCAACAGCCAATAAGCCAATGCCTGCAATTAAGAAAATAGCATTAAAATTACTTCTGATAAAAACCCAGATCAATGCGCCTGCCGCCAATATGAACCCAAGAGACCTTAGCGCATCCCCTTGCATGATTCCCGCTCTATCTGAACGAAGCGCATCTAGAAAATCAGGATACTGCGCAAGTGCCGCATCTCTAGGGCCTTCTAAAGTCATAACAACACTTAATAGCAGCACCATCAAACAAAGTCCTCCCGCAACACCAACTCCTGCATATAGCGCCTTCATTTTCTCCTCTTTATTCCTTGCCGCATTCATCAATTCTTTGATTCCCCAAACCCCTAACAACACGGTCATTACATGTCCCAATCCAACGGCCATAGATACTGCTCGGAATTTATTAAACATCGGGAAATAATCAAACATGGTATAGTTCAGGATGGGAAAATTTCTCCCCCAAGAGAAAAGTATCATGAGTACGGTACCGATGATTAGCCACCATTTTCGAGGATCTTTTACTAGAAATGCTCCTAGGAAGAAAAGCAATAACACTACCGCTCCGTAATACGGTGCCCCTGAAGTAAAGGGTTGATCGCCCCAATATTTTGAAGTTGCTTGAGCAAGAGATTGAGCCTGCTGTGGGTTATTCATTTTCCGGAGTGCTTTCAAAGAGGCGCTGTTTTTATCTTGGGCAAAGGCCTCTGAGCTGGTTGCTCCCATGAAGTTTGGTACCAACAAGCTGAAGGTTTCCATTTTTCCGAGACTCCAGCTGAAGGCATAACTTTTATCCAAACCATCGGTTGGTGCAGTTGTACCATCGCTCACTTTTTTTACCAATTCTGATGTTCCCCGAATCGTTTCTTTTGAATATTCTGAGGTAGACCACAGTTTCGGCACATTGGGCATGATGCCGATAAGCAAAGCAATTAACAATGTACCTGCCGCCTTCGTAAAACGGCTCAACTCCCCTTCTTTGTAAGCTTGATACAATTCAATCGCCCCTAAAATTGACAATAGGAAGAAGAAGTA
This sequence comes from Saprospiraceae bacterium, assembly GCA_020627865.1. Classification (GTDB taxonomy): domain Bacteria; phylum Bacteroidota; class Bacteroidia; order Chitinophagales; family Saprospiraceae; genus JAHDGC01. The sequence continues at coordinate 2,349 of JAHDGC010000696.1, forward strand.
ATAAGTAATTTGAAAATGATTAGAGGCGATTTGCCTGTCTATAAAAATGGCGAATAAAAATCCACCTAGCAAATATTTTCCTCGGAAAGCCAATAAAGCTCCGGCAAAAGTTGGCGCCAGATAAGCTAAAGTAAGCACCTTGTTAAGATGTCCGCCATCAATCAGGTGCACATGACTGGTACTGATCCCAAAAATAATAGCGCCCATGAGACTGAGTTTCCAATCTACTTTTAGCGAAACAAGTAACAGGTAAAAGCCTATAAGTAAGGTGAACAGCAAAGCATAAGGAACGGTAATGGCTTTGTTCAAACGAAACGCCTTGTTGATAAACGCTCCAACATAATTATGTATTTTGGTGCCGTTTGATATTTGGTAAACGGGCATCCCAGCGAACATGGCGTTTGTCCAGAGAATAGCCTCTCCTTTTTCTTTATATTTTGTAATTTCGGCCTGCATTCCTTTAGCCTGAACAATATCCGATTGTGTCAATACTTTCCCATGAATAAAAGATGGGGAAAAATAGATTCCAGCAAAAAGAATCAGCACGATAACAGCTGCAATATGTGGTAATAGGACTTTCAAATACTTGTTTTTCATATGATAAGTAGATGTTAGATTTTAGACGTTAGATTATTAGACTCACTTCTAACGGACTATTTATTTGTTGGGGATTTAACTTTTCTTTTCGGAATCACCAGATTTTAAGGCTTCGGTCATTTCTTTAGAAATTGCATTTTTGGTCACTCGCATATAAGTCTTATTACTCACCTCAAGGGTAACAACTGGCCCTTCAATTTTATTAACGCGCCCTATGATACCAGATGCGGTGACAATTTCATCTCCTTTTTCTACCTCGTCTATAAATTGTTGCTGTTCTTTTTGTTTTTTTGCCTGTGGGCGAATCATAAAGAAATAAAACACCATTATGATTCCAGCCATGAAAACCAGGTTTATCAATCCGGGATCAGCAGCCTGCAAAAAAATAAATAATGACATAGTATGAAAATTTTGATTTTATTTTGAATAATAATGAGCAGATAACCTTCGGAATTATTTCTTTGGTGTAACAAAACCTTTAACATGTAACACCGTTTGCCGAGGATATGCGTTGGAGATAATCGTAACGTGCTTATCTTGTTTTTCATGCTTATTTTTGGTATCGAACTTCACCTCAATCTTGCCAGACCCACCCGGCTTTATCGGTTCTTTTGGCCATTTTGGAATGGTACACCCACAAGTCGATTTTGCATCGGAGATGATTAATGGCGCCATACCCGTATTGGTAAAATTAAAAACATGCTTTACTACATCGCCCTCGTTCACGGTTCCAAATTCATAGTTTTTTTCCACAAAAGTGATCTTAGCTACATTAACCGTATCCCTCGGCTTATCAGCCGTAACTGGATTTCTAATGATAGAAGCAATTTCTGATTCTTCTGTTTGAATTTCTTCAAATTGCTTGGTGGTCGCTTTCGGTTCATTTTTACAAGCTGTTGTAAAAAGCAAAAGTAGTAAGAGGTATATGATATTTTTAAAAAAGTAAGCCATACTATTTTCTCATTAAAAAAAGAAACTTACCTGACAATACAGGCGGGGCAAAAGTAAGGTTTTATGAATGAAACTTATGAATTTTGAAGAATTATTTTATCAGATTTCTATAGCATTTTCTCTCGTAACCTTCGCGTAAAACTCCCCAGCCTTCGTCATTTTCCGATCCTTGGTTTTCATATCAATCCGAACCAAACCAAAACGGAAAGTGGGCCCAAGATTCCATTCGAAGTTATCCCAAGTACTCCAGTGGATATATCCCCGAAGGTCTACCCCATCTGCAATAGCTTCATGGCAAATTTTAAGGTAATCTTTTATACTAGCAATACGCTTATCCGAATCATCCGTACAAATACCGTTTTCTGTGATGATAATCGGTTTTTTATACCATTCATGTACCCTGCGCATAATGATCCCCAGGCCTTCTGGTTTGTAT
>JAHDGC010000697.1 GCA_020627865.1 Saprospiraceae bacterium
AAAACATTTGAGAGTAATTTCATATTTAATTGAATTTTCTTTTGAAGAACCATCTATTATCATTTAATGTAAATCCAAAACTAATGCGAGCATAGTTAGAATTATAGTAATTATCAATTCCTTGCTTTCCGGCTTCTATCGCCAAATTTATAAACGATGTTTGTTGCCGTGGTAGTATGAGGGGGAGTCCAAAACCGATGGAGAGGCCGTAGTCTTTGTACTGTCCGAAGTCTCCAACGAATCTGGGATCTTGGTTGTAATATATACCGATGCGATATCGGATCTTTTTGACGTATGAGTTATAAGAAACATGGTCAGGAATGTATTCCCCACCTAAAGCAACCCGAAACGAGTTTTTCAAGGTTTCTTGCGTATCCAAGATTTCAAAATTACTCCAGTTGCTGAATTTTACATCTGCTCCAAACCTGAATTTAAAGGCATGCTCATACATAATTCCAAATGCCCATTCCGCCGGGAGTACACCCTTTTGCTCTACGTTGGCATTATTCAAAAAAGTATCTATGGTAAGTCCTCCCCTGATAATTTCTTCGGTGATGTTGGTTGTGAAGCTCGTGTTCGAGTTCCCATAAAAACCAACTGTAATTTTCTTCCCAGAATTCACCATTTCCCCTTTATCATTTTTTACCTTGAAGTGGTAATCATATAAAATACCTGCTGACCAAAGAAAGCCCTTGAGGGAAAGATCGTTGCTATAAAGACTAACGTAGCTGTTGGGAACATCGGCAAGGGTTGCTCGCCTTTCAAAGTTCGTCGTGCCGAACAGGTAGCCAAGATTCACCCCAAAAGAAACGTCCTTGTACTTGATACTGTTGCCCCATGACAACCGATAAGTACTTCCATCACCGGTAAAATTATAGCGGATAGAGTCGGTTTGCTCCTGATATTGGTAGTCCACGAGCTGATATCCAACGGAAGTATAAGGCGCCAGGGAAAAAGCCATACCAAAGCGAACGGGGGATTTTTTCCGGTCTAAAACTTCATTTACAGGATTTTTAAGGGGGAAACCTAAACCAAGATACGATAAATTTCCTGTCCAAACCCGATTTTCACTACCTTGATTATCTCCAGACCAACCATTTACCTGACTGTGTATGCCCGCAGCAAAAGTGGTAGCCATGAGGCGACTTAAGGAGGCGGGATTATGTACATTAAGGTTGTAGGGATCGCTGTAGGCGGCAGTAAGGCCACCCATCCCGGCCATTGGCACATAGTTTTGGGGCAAGTAGTCTCCAATGCCTAGTATAGATAATGGCGAATTGGTCTTTGGTTGTGCCCACACCTCACTCAGGCCTACCACCATGAAGAGCAGAACCAGTAAAATACTACTTTGAATTTTGTACATTATAGTTTAAAATTTTGTTCAAGCCTATTAAGACCAGATTTTGATTTACAAATATCTTTGTTTTTAGATTTTTTACAAAAAAAATGGCGTCTCCTCCTGTTAAAATTAACTTAATGTCTCCCATTTTGACTTTATACTGACGCCAGAAGCCCTCAAATTCATGAATCAGCCCCATTTGTGCACCGATTCGCATGGCAGAAACAGTAGTGTCGCCGTAGGATTTTTTCAACTTGCGGGGCGTCACTTCGGGTAGCTTATCCGTAAAATGTTGCATCGCGGCGAAGCGCATCCGTAGCCCAGGGGAGATATTGCCGCCAAGGTATTCTCCTTTTTTATTCAACAAATCATAGGTGATGCAAGTACCGGCATCCACGACGAGGATATTTTCTTTAGGAAAAAGCACATGTCCGGCGACAACAGCAGCCAAGCGATCATCTCCAAGTGTCTTCGGTGTTTTGTATAGATTTTTTATGGGCAAGGCCGTTTTGTGGTCGAGGTTAATATAAAAGAAATGCTTGTGGAAATAAGCCTCCAATTTGTGACTGATGTTTCCGGTTGCGGAGACGATGATGTTTTCGACCTGCCATTTTTTTAAAAATGTTTTGATCTCCTTCAGCTTTATGCTGCCCCATACTGCTTTCTTGACCAATTTTTCTCCTTTGAAAATGGCGAGCTTGCTTCTAGTGTTACCGATGTCTATGCAGAGGTTCATTTGTGGTTATTTATTCCTTTTCCAGATACTTACGTATCAGGCAATGATATATCGTTCTTACAGAACTTGCGATTAATGGTAGTTGTGAACCAGAAATGTTGTGATTCAACCATATTCTAAGAGAAAAAACGAAACGACCAAGCATAACGTTGGAAACCCAAAACGAGCGCGTCTAAAATCTAATGTCTAGCATCTAAAATCTCTTCCTAATGCTTAAAATGCCGCGTCCCCGTAAACACCATCGCCATCCCATTCGCATCGCAAAAATCAATACTTAACTGATCCTTTATAGAACCGCCTGGCTGAATTACTGCCCGAATCCCATGCTTATGTCCAATCTCCACACAATCCGGAAAGGGGAAAAAGGCATCAGAAGCCATCACGGCCCCTTCCGTTTCAAAACCAAACTGGCGTGCTTTGGCGACTGCCTGATTCAAGGCATCCACCCGTGAAGTCTGACCACAGCCCATGCCGATAAGTTGTCGGTTCTTGGCCAGCACAATCGTATTTGATTTCAGGTGCTTGCCGCAAATATTGGCGAAAAGCAAATCTTCAATCTGACTTTGTTCAGGAGATACTTTCGTTACAACTTTTAAATCTGCTGCAACTTCTGTCTTTAAATCCGTATCCTGTTCAATAACCCCATTCAGCAAACTTTTAAAAGAATGCTGAGGGCGATAAAAATCCTTGATCCGCAACAAAATCCGCTTTTTCTTTTTGCTCAAAAGCTCCAATGCATCCGCCTCAAAATCTGGTGCAATTAAAACTTCATAGAAAAGCTTGTTAATTTCTTCAGCTGTCGCCAAATCCATCGGACGATTACAAATCAAGATCCCACCAAAGGCAGAAATATTATCTCCAGCTAATGCGGCCTTCCATGCTTCCAGCAAGGTTGGTCGGATCGCCATCCCGCAAGCATTCGTATGTTTTAACACTGCAAATGCAGGGTCACCATCTTTGAATTCCGCCATCAATCCAACAGCCGCATCAATATCGACGAGGTTATTGTAAGAAATGGCCTTGCCACCCAGAATATCGAAAACTTCTTCCAACTGGCCGTAAAAGACACCTTTCTGATGTGGATTTTCGCCATAACGCAATTCTTGTGACTGATGTATGCTTTGTTTAAAACAATGCTCTTCCGTATTTTGGCTGAAGTAATTGAAAATGGCCGTATCATAATGGGAAGAAACCATAAAGGCATGTCGAGCCATTTCCTTGCGGATTGCTAAATCAGAAACAGCTCCATTTGTTTCCAACATGTCCAACAGTTTACCATAAGCATCCCGCGAAGGCACGACAAGCACATCCCTAAAATTCTTAGCGGCTGCCCGAATCAGGGAAATCCCACCAATGTCAATCTTCTCAATAATGGCAGCTTCCTCATCCGTGTTGGCCACCGTATCTTCAAAAGGATATAGATCAACAATGACCAAATCATACTCAGGAATATTATATTCATTTAGGGTATCCAAATGTGCGGCTTCCCGCCTAGCCAGTATTCCACCAAACACCTTAGGGTGCAAAGTCTTCACCCGCCCATCAAGGATAGAAGGATAAGAAGTTACGGACTCCACGGATTGTACAGGAATGCCAAGTGCTTCAATAAATTTTTGGGTGCCACCCGTAGAATATAGGACGACGCCTTGCTCATGTAGTTTGGATACAATAGGAGCCAGCCCGTCTTTGGTAAAAACGGAAACCAGTGCAGATTTGATTTTTTTCATGGACATATCGTAGTGCCGTAATGTTTACGACTTTTTGAGTTTTATTAAAAAAATTATCGTGTATTGTTGGGACAGTGAAAACTATTCTTTAAAAAAGAAATGCGAATTTACGGATAAAAAGGTAAAGAGGGGGCGAAACGGAGAGAGGAATTAAGGCAATTGATAAAAAATAATTCACCACAGACCTGCCTGTTCCTGCAGATAGGTTACTACACGGATTTTTGCGTATTGGGGCTAATCTGCGAAAGAATCTGTGTCAATCTGAGAAATCTGTGGTGGAATCCACAGACCCGCCTGTTCCTGCGGATATGCAGGCAGATTTATAAAAATCGCACACGATTTTTTAAGTAACGGACAATTAATAACTGACCTTTCGCACTCAAATAATTTGGATTTTTGAAAAAAAATACAAGCCTCTAAAGCGTTAGGTAAATGACAAATGGTGCCGGAACGCTGTTCCTCTCTAAGCTCCAGAGGAGCGATACCGTTTGTAATAATAAAAACCAAACTCTAATTTGA
>JAHDGC010000698.1 GCA_020627865.1 Saprospiraceae bacterium
GGGTAGACGGCCTGAAAAGCTTTTAGTTTCATTTGTGGTAAATGTTCTGTTTTGAAAAATCAATAATCGTACAACTAAAACTAATAGGCACCACCACCCGCAATCGCAATCCCGACCGGATGCCAAGTCGTTTTGGTTTCCTGCACATCCATGATGAAGTAAGGATTCTGTCCTTCTTCTCCCAACCAATCGACATCATAAGTTCTCACCCTTTTCAGGTTGTCGGTTGCTTTGTCTTCTATATCCGCAAGCATTTTTTTATCCTTACCACAATACACCATTGCATTGACATCCATGTGAGAAGAGAAGTGTCCAGCCAACTCATTCCGGTGTCCGGTCAACACGTTGATTACGCCGCCGGGAAGATCGGAAGTTTGTAAAGCTTCTGCAAAACTGATGGCTGACGTTGCCTGATTTTCGGAAGCCAAAACGATAATGGTATTGCCTCCAACAATGGCGGGAATGGCTACAGAAATCAAGCCTAGCAAACCGTGTTCTTCTGGGGCAAAAGCTGCAATAACACCCATTGGTTCTAACACGGAAAAGTTGAAATGGGAAGAGGCAACGGGATTGACCGAACTGAAAATTTGTTGATATTTATCCGCCCATCCGGCATAATAAACCAAGCGGTCTATAGCCAGCGCAACTTCCTTTTCGGCAGCGGCCTTTGTCGCTCCAAGGCTTTGCAATTCTGCCTCGAATTGTTCTTTTCTTCCTTCGAGCATTTCGGCCATCCGGTAGATAATTTGTCCCCGATTATAAGCCGTTCTTCCTGCCCAAGCCGTTTGCGCTTTGCGGGCTGCAACGACGGCATTTCTAAAATCCTTGCGAGAAGCTCTGCACACGTTGGCTATCAATTGTCCATTATTTTTGAGTTTATAATACCGCCCAGATTCAGTGCGGGGAAATTTTCCTCCAATGTAAAGCTTATAGGTTTTTTGTACCGACAAGCGAAGCTCCGGAGTGAAGCCGTTGGCTGTTCCGTTTTGTGCGACTACTTTTTTAGCCGCTGTTTTTCTCGTTGTCGTTCCGTTGGCTTGTACTTTTCTTTTCGCCATTTTATTTTGGTTTATTTTTTTATTCTTACTTCAAACAAGATTAAAGATTCAACCTAAAACTATTTTAAACTGATCTGTATCAATAACATTAACCACAGGAAATTTGATTGACTTCAAAACCTTGAAATCGCTATCATGGCTGACGATAAAACTTGCATTTGAAGCTATAGCACAATCAACAAATTTATTATCATCCTCATCTTTCAGTAATCTAAACTCATAATATCTGGTTATGTATTCTACATTGGCTAGATTTACAATTGTAGCCAACACACTTTCTGCAACCTCTACCCCCATATGTTGTTCAATTATTTCAGCGTATTCGTTCAAAATTTCGGTCGTTACACAAAGCGTGTATTTCTTATCTATCAAACCCTTAAATATCCAATACAATTTGGAACGTTCAGAAATACTGACCAGCAAAACATTCGTATCAATTACTACTTTTTTCAAAAAATTATTTTTTAGAATTCCTCATCTTTATCTTCAACATTCTATCTACATCTTCATCTGTCCATCCTTTTTCATCCCAAACTTCATTAGCCTTTTGTGTGGCACGTTGCGCAAAATAATTCGCAAGTAACTGTTTAAGATCACTTAGTTCCTTATTATCCAGATTATATGAAAATGCTTTTAAAATTTCTAATTGCACATTTGTTAATGGCTGTTTTAATGGTTCCATATGCATTATTTAAAGATACATTTAATTTTCGATGACTTCCGTTTTTACAAAGATACAAGAGTTTCCTTTACCAATCCATTCTTTTCAAATCAAACAACTCAACATCAAAACTTCAAATAAGCACTCAAGCCATGCAACCCACCTTCTCTTCCAAAACCACTTTCCTTGTAACCACCAAACGGCGAAGTCGGATCAAATTTATTATAAGTATTCGCCCAAATCACACCAGCTTTTAATTTTGAAGTCAACTTAAATATCTTGGAACCTTTGTCTGTCCAAACACCTGCGGACAATCCATAATAGGTATTGTTCGCCTTGTCGATGACTTCATCTAATGTCCGGAAAGATTGCACCGTTAAGACGGGGCCAAAAATTTCTTCCTGTACAATGCGATGCGATTGGGAAGTATTGGTAAATAATGTTGGCCTGCACCAATTTCCTTTTTTAGGAAGCGGGCAAGAAGATTCGTAAAAGTCAGCACCTTCTTTTTTACCAATCTTGATATAGTTTTGAATGGTATCCAATTGCTCACGAGAGTTGATCGCTCCAATGTCAGTATTCTTGTCCAGCGGATCACCGACGATTAAAGTTTCCATCCGGTCTTTCAATTTCCGGATTACTTTTTCCTGAACGGATTCTTGTACAAATAATCTGGAACCCGCACAACAAACATGGCCTTGATTAAAATAAATCCCATTGATGATTCCCTCAACAGCTTGGTCGATAGTGGCATCTTCGAAGATGATGTTCGCTGCTTTTCCACCAAGCTCCAAGGTTACTTTTTTATTCGTTCCGGCAACCGCCCGTTGAATAATTTTCCCTACACTGGTCGATCCGGTAAAGGCAATTTTATCCACATCCGGATGGTTCACGATAGCCGCTCCAGTTGCCCCTGCTCCAGTGATGATATTAACCACACCTGGCGGCAAATCTGCTTCTTGAATCAATTCGGCCAGTTTCAATGCCGTTAACGATGTGGTTTCCGCAGGTTTTATAACAATAGTATTACCGGTTGCCAATGCAGGCGCAATTTTCCATGCCGCCATCAATAACGGAAAATTCCAAGGAATGATTTGTCCGGCGACACCCAATGGTTTCGGCTTCCGATTCGGATAAGCATAATCCAACTTATCGGCCCAACCGGCATAATAGAAAAAGTGTGCCGCTGCCAATGGAATATCAACGCTCTTCGATTCTCGGATGGCTTTACCACCATCAAGGCTTTCTATAACAGCAAATTCCCGTGCACGTTCCTGCAACATTCTCGCGATACGATAAATGTATTTCCCTCTATCTTTAGCAGGCATTTTCGACCAGTATTTGTCATAGGCATTCCGAGCAGATTTTACGGCCTTATCCACATCCGCAGTGGAAGCTTCGGCGATGCTGGCCAGCTTCTTGTTGTTGGCTGGATTGATCGTATCAAAATAAACGGGCTTTTTGCCGGTGGGCTTCACAAATTCTCCTCCGATAAAAAGTTCATATTGTTCCTTGAGTTCAATATGATCTTGGTTTTCGGGAGCTTCGGCGTATTGCCAATTGGTATTAAAATTTAAACTTGACATATGATAAGTAAAAAGTTTTTTTTAAGTAAAAGGGATGTTTAGTCCTTAGAAATATAATCCTTGGAGAAGTAAACCCCCGTCTGTTGCTTCACCAATTGCAAAATAATATCATTAGCAAGGCTACTCGCCCCAAAACGAAAATAGTGATTATTCAACCAAGCTTCTCCCAATGTCTCCCTCACCATAACAAGGTACTGCACAGATTGCTTTGCCGTTCTAATGCCCCCCGCAGGTTTCATCGCGATCATTTTCCCGGTATCGTAATAAAAATCTCGGATGGCTTCCAGCATCACGAGGGTAACTGTTGGTGTTGCGGCGGGGCTAACTTTTCCCGTAGAAGTTTTGATAAAATCGGCACCGGCATGCATCGCAATATCACTCGCCTTGCGCACCTTATCTAAGGTACTCAACTCTCCCGTTTCGAGGATGACTTTGAGGCGAGCATCCCCACAAGCTTCTTTCACCGCAGCAATTTCATCAAAAACATAATTGTATTCCCCCATTAAAAACTTACCTCTGGAAATCACCATGTCAATTTCATCGGCTCCTTGCTCAACCGCAAATTTGGTATCTTCCAATTTAACGGTTCGGGTAGATTGTCCGCTAGGAAATGCTGTTGCCACTGCCGCCACTTTTATCTTGCTGCCTTTCAGAGCATCCTTGGCCACCTTCACCAAACTGGGATAAACACAAACCGCCGCTACTGTCGGCAAGTCTGGATACTCATCGTGCGGATGCATCGCCTTGTAGCACATCTGCCTCACTTTTCCATCGGTATCTTTTCCTTCAAGGGTTGTTAAATCAATCATACTCAAGGCCAGCTTTAAAGCTTCAACCTTCGAGGATTTTTTTATGCTTCTACTCATCAAACGGGCAGCTCTTTCTGCTACGCCTACGCTATCTATGGTGGGAGATATGAATTGCATGTTTTGTTAGATATTAGATTTTTAGATGTTAGATCCTGCCTGTCGTGCGACAAGCAGGCAGGCGCTTCGCTTTTAGAT
>JAHDGC010000699.1 GCA_020627865.1 Saprospiraceae bacterium
CCGCTGCGCTTTTAGATTTTAGATACTAGATTTTAGATCATTCGCGTTGCTCATTGTTAGACCGCTGCGCTTTTAGATTTTAGATACTAGATTTTAGATCATTCGCGTTGCTCATTAAAAGTTTAGTATTTGAACTTTTACTTGGGGAATCCCTGCTTTTTAGATTATTCGTTGTATTATTATTTTGTTTATGTAGATATTTCACGAACTCCTACCGATCTTTAAAAATAATATTAAAAACAAACCCTCTTATGAAAAAGATATTTTTCTTGTGTTTCAGTCTTACTATAGCACAACAATCCTTTATGGCACAAAACCAATTCACTCCAGAAAAACTCTGGGAGCTGGGGCGTGTTTCACTCGAAGATGCCTCTCCTGACGGGAAGTGGCTGCTCTACAGCGTCCGGCATTATAATGTTACAGAAAACACTGGGAATGCTAAACTTTTTAAACTAAATGTTGAAGAAGATAAAGCAACCTTGTTGCTAGACAGCTATGGCGATAATGCTGTTTTTGTTCCCAATTCGGATCAGATTGCTTATCTAAAAGATGGCAAAATGTGGACTTGCAACGGAGATGGTTCTAAGCAAAATCAACTGACCGAGTCTGATGTGAATGGATTTAAATTTGCCCCGACGGGCGACAAAGTCCTTTTCATAAAAGACGTCAAGTATGATGATACCGTTGTTAATCAATATCCTGACTTACCCAAGGCAGAGGCTCGCATTATTGATGATTTAATGTATCGGCATTGGAAAAGCTGGCACGATTACGAATACAGCAATATCTTTTTTGCAAAATTTAAAGATGGGAAATTGGATGGCAAAGCAAAAAATATCATGCCGGAACCTTTCGATTCTCCACTGAATCCTTTTGGTGGGCTAGAACAAATCGCATGGCATCCACAAGGTACAATGGTTGCCTATACTTGTAAAAAAATGAAGGGAAAGGAATGGACGACCAGCACTAATTCGGATATTTATCTTTACAATATTTCAACTGGCGAAACCACAAACATGACGAAGGGCATGAACGGTTATGATATGGAACCGACCTTCTCATCAGATGGAAAATACCTTGCCTGGAACAGTATGGCCAGAGATGGTTTTGAATCTGACCGCAACCGGATTTTTACCTATAATTTTAAAAATCAAATGGTCAAAGAACGAACTGTCGGTTTTGATAAATCAGCCAACCATCCTCTTTTTACCTCTGATAATAACAGCATTATTTACAGTGCCAGTACAGATGCAACGATTCAACTTTTTGTACTTGATTTGGATACTGGTAAGGACATGCAAATCACAAAAGGTGTCCACAATTATTATGGGTATAAAATGTTAGACAGTCGCTATCTTGTTGCATCAAGGGCTTCCATGTCTGCCCCGCATGAACTGTATCGGGTTGAAATCAGGAATGGCCAAACGAAGCAACTCACCCATATCAATGATAAGCTTCTGTCTTCTGTAAAGATGGGGGAAGTCAAAAAACGCATGGTAAAAACAACGGATGGAAAGGACATGTTCACTTGGGTGATTTATCCTCCAGGCTTTGACCCCAACAAGCAATACCCGACGTTGCTCTACTGCCAAGGCGGCCCACAATCTACCGTGAGTCAATTTTGGTCTTATCGTTGGAATTTTCAGTTGATGGCGGCTGCCGGATACATTGTCGTTGCACCAAATAGAAGAGGCTTACCCGGTTTTGGGAGGGAATGGAATGATGCTATTAGCAAGGATTGGAGTGGCCAAGCGATGAAGGATTATCTGAGTGCGATAGATGATGTCGCCAAGGAACCTTATGTGAATAAAGATAAGCTCGGGGCAGTTGGTGCCAGTTATGGCGGCTACTCGGTTTACTGGTTGGCGGGAAATCATGACAAGCGATTCAAGGCTTTCATCTCCCATTGTGGTTTGTTTAATCTGGAAAGTTGGTATGGTACAACGGAAGAATTGTTTTTTGCCAATTGGGATATCGGTGGCCCTTATTGGGAAGCGGAACACAAGGCAGGATATAAGCAGCATTCCCCGCATGAGTACGTGCAAAATTGGGATACGCCGATTTTAGTGATTCATGGTGGTCGAGATTTTCGGGTGCCGTTAGCTGAAGGGATGCAGGCCTTTCAGGCAGCTCAGTTGATGGGGCTAGAGAGTCGCTTTTTGTATTTTCCGGATGAGGGACATTGGGTGCAGCAACCGCAAAATGGTTTGTTGTGGCATCGGGAGTTTTTTGGATGGTTGGATAAGTATCTTAAGTAGACCGCTGCGCTGAGAGAGTAGAGACCATTCGCTTTGCTCATTGTCAGAGGTCAGACGCTGCGCTGCGAGAAGTCAGACTTGCTTATCGGAGAGACATACTTATCGGGATAAGGTTTCCTTTCCCGACGGGTAAGTCTAAAATCTAACAGCGCAGCGGTCTAAAATCTACTTCAGTATCAACTTAATCGTCATACTTTTATAATCCTCCAATTTCCTCAAATCATGTTCAATTTTTTCATTCCAGATTTGCTGCTTGCTTTTCACTTCTCCATGTAAAGTTTGTTCATCATAAGTTCTTTGGGTTGCCGTCATGGCATTAAAATTCAGTTTAAAATATTTCCTGACGACATCATTGAATCTTGCCGGATCGATGGGCTGTGCGTTGTCAAGTTGTTTCATCATTTTTCGGCGGTATACTTCGCAAACCTCGAAGTGTTTTTGTTCATGCGCCAGGAGATAATCTCCTTTTTTTTCTGGTTTTACCCAAGAAAGATTTTCATCAAAATAACTCTCTACTTTTAAGATGACAAACTGATTATTATAATCTACGGGTTCATAGGCAATACCTGCTTGGGTGTAAGCATCATGCCCAAAACCGGGCTGTACCCTTCCCTTGAAATCTGACCACCTTAATGGGCGAGCCGCATTATAGATCAAGCGACCATTTTTTGCAGGGGCAATATTTTCGGAAGTTGGGGTTTGTTTTTGCTGTGGCGTCGCTTCCACCACTTTTTTTGGAATGGGATCGGCCACTTTCCTAGGTGCAGCCTCTTTCGGTGTCGTTTTAATTTTATCCTTTTTGACTTCTTCGACAACCGGTTTGGCAACCGGTTCCTGCTGTGTATTGTCAGAAGTATTGGATTGTCCACAGGCAAAGGCGAGCAGGGCAATGATGAATATTTTAAAATTATGCATTAGAATATGAGTTTTATTTCTTAAACTTAAAAGAGCCTATATTGCTTTTGGTGAATGTCGTACAACAGCCCGCAAAGGAGACCACATCCGCTCAGTGCAATCAAAAATTTCCAATAAAGGCCAGTACATTTCCTTCCACCCTTCCCTCACTCGGATATCCGGTGTCCAAGAATCGAAGATTTCATCATACCGCATTTCCCATTTGCCTTTATAGGTTACTAAAAACACCTTACCAAGATAAGCCAACATCGGCAAAAAAAGCTGATCAGAAAATTCATCCGTTATAACATTCCTATAAAACACCCTTTCTATTTTGGCCAAGCTACTTTCATGACCTGTAAATACACTACTGGGCATATGGAGCAACTCCGACAATTTTGCACAAAGCTCCTCTACTTTTTCTGGGAACCGTTCTCCATAGGGATTTCTGCCGCACATGTTGCTGTTCGTGTAGCCAAAGTCCACTTGCTTGCCAGGGCGAATGCTTATTTTTTTTCGCTCACTTAGCCTCTCCGATACCAACTTTTTTTTCTCATGATAAAGCTGGAAATCTGTTTCCGAAATATATAAATTATAATAAGAACCGGTATATTCCAAAATCTCATTTTCTAGTGTTCTATAGATTTCACTTCCACTAGCGTAAGGATACACTGATTTATCCAAAGGTGTATACAAATTCCGGATCACCTCTCCTTCTACTTTATCCAGCAAGTAATAATAGATTTTATCTCCTCCTAGCAAGTATTTGATGCGTTTTTGCGGGTATGTTGTTGAGATATATTTACGGATAAACATTTGGGCTTGTTCTATATTTGCCATGTAGCCTTTTAAACTCTCAATCAAATAAGCATCTGCTGGATTAAGAATTAAGACTCGACCATCGTTCAAAATATAAGGAACTGTTTCAGAACAAAAATTGGGGTATAGCACTTTATATGATGTTAATTCCTTTCCATCAAATTCTTTGATAAGTTCATTGCCTTTTTCCCAAGAAATGAGTTCCCATTCATAAGTAAAGCCCCAAGGGGTTTCAATTTTTCTTTTTCTTTCCACATTAACTATAGTTATGATTCATCTTCACAATCATCTGGGTTCGGCGATATATTTGGAATTATATAACTGTTT
>JAHDGC010000700.1 GCA_020627865.1 Saprospiraceae bacterium
ATGAAATATGGTGCGATGGGAGATGCATATAGTGAGAAAGGTAATATGGATGAGGCCATGAGTTACTACCAAAAAGCAGTAAATGCCGGTGATAATGAATTGGTTACTGCTTATTATCTGCAAAAGGTCGGTTTGTTGAAACAGAAAAATGGAGATCAGGAAGGTGCAAAAGCCAGTTTCCAGCAGATTAAAGATAAGTATCCACAATCCGCTATAGCAACCGAAGCGGATAAATTCCTTTCCAGAATCGGAAGCTAAACAATAGTAAGAAAATTCTGTTGTAAATTATATAAGGAGGTGAGGCTGATGGTCTCACCTTTTTTATTTGAAAAAGTTAATATTAACCCTTAACTCAAATTGCGGATGAATGGCATCCACAACTTAAATTCCCTCAATAGAAATGGCGAGCAAACTCAAAAATCTCTCTAAGTACGATGATAAAAATATGCCTTCAGCAGCGGGCATACGTATAGGCATCGTTTGTGCAGATTACCACAACGAAATCACCCACAAGCTATATGAAGGCTGCGTGGATACATTCGTAAAACACGGTGTTGCCGAAAACGATATTTTTACGGCTCAGGTACCTGGCGCATTCGAATTGCCTACTGGTGCCAAGTTCCTTGCTGGCAGTGAAAAAATGGATGCTATTGTTTGTATCGGTTGCGTTATCAAAGGAGATACCAGCCATAATGAGTACATCAATCAGGCTACTGCAACTGCTTTAACGACCCTTAGCGTAATGTCGGGCATGCCGGTTATCTATGGCGTCCTCACACCCAATACGATGGAACAAGCCCAAGATAGGGCAGGGGGCAAGCATGGCAATAAAGGTGTAGAAGCTGCCGTCACTGCTATCCGAATGGTTGCTCTAAAGAAGGACCTCAAAAACCTGAAATCTAAAATCGGCTTCGGAGCCTGAACATAAGAACTACCTTGTACTATTATATAATGCTCGGCTCTGTGCAAGAGTGTTTGCTAAGTAAGTGCAAGAATCCTAAATTACTACCACTGCTGCGTCTAACATCTAAAAGTGAGCAAAGCGAACGATCTAGTATCTAAAATCTAAAAGCGAAGCGATCTATAAAATGAAACTTACCACCATAAATACCGGCCTCTTCAAACTTGACGGCGGAGCCATGTTCGGCGTAGTCCCAAAACAACTCTGGACAAAGAAAAATCCTCCAGATAATAACAATATGTGTACTTGGGCGATGCGTTGCCTGCTCATCGAATCCGGAAACAGAAAAATATTGGTAGATACCGGAATCGGAAACAAGCAAGATGCAAAATTCCGCTCTCACTTTGAACCACATGGCGCGGATACTTTACTAAAGTCTATCCTGCAAAATCATCTTACACCAGAAGACATCACGGACGTATTGCTCACCCATCTCCATTTCGATCATTCCGGAGGAGCATTGTTTAGGAATGGGGCGGGTCAAGCAGTCCCGACTTTCCCAAATGCTACCTACTGGAGTTGCCGCACTCATTACGATTGGGCGATCCAACCAAACCCGCGCGAAAAGGCTTCTTTCCTCAAAGAAAATTTTGTCCCCTTGATGGATGCCGATAGGATCAAATTCATTGACGAAAGCCCGGGTCAACTGGTCGATTGGATTGAAGGAATTAAAATCCGATTCGCTTACGGACACACCGAGGCCATGATGCTATTGCATGTGCCTGTAGGGGAACAAACTTTGGTCTATTGTGCGGATCTCATCCCTTCCGCTCACCATGTGGGCATGCCTTGGGTGATGGCTTATGACATCAGGCCTTTGGTGACGATGGAAGAAAAATCTCGTTTATTAGAAGAGGCCGTTGAAAATAATTATCTCCTCTTTTTTGAACATGATCCGAAGGTGGAGGCAGCAACCTTGAAACGAAATGAACGGGGGAGGATTGTTGTGGATGAGACTTTTAGTTTGGAAGAAAGGTTCGGAGTTTAGTATTTTTACGTATTCCTGTTGGGCTAATGAAAATATTTGCTTAAATTGGACTTAAAAAGTAGTATCCAATGATGCACGAGAAGAAAAAAATTAAACCAATATATATTCGAGATGTTTCCCTTGAGCATATTAAATGCTTTGGACCGAAACAGCAGTTTTTTTTGAGTAAAGATGATAAACCTTATATGTGGACGATCATCCTTGGGGATAATGGAACGGGGAAGAGTACAGTGTTGAAATCCATTGCTTTGGCATTATCGCAGCATGAAGAGGATGGCAAGTTCATGGATGATTCAGCGTTTTCAAGGAGCGATGATAGCGAAGGTTTTATTGGGGTAAACTTATTTTCTAACATAGAAAATACAAGTAAACAAATAAATGAGTATTATCTTTCCGAAGAAGAAGAGTTGGTTTTTAAACCTTCCATAAAAATTGATGTCCCTAATTTAAAAAAATATAAAATTCCCCTTTTTGGCTATGGCAGTTACAGAAAACTGGGAAGCAAAGGATTTACAGGAGTAGCCTCTTCATTTCAATCCCTAAGTTTATTTGATGAAAATGCGAGTTTAATCAATGCCGAAGATTGGTTACTTCGGGCAGATTATGAAAAGGTGAAATCCAATCTTGTTACCGATAAGGTGGAACGAATAAAGACAATTTTATTGAAAATTCTACAAGAAGAAATATCCGATATTGAGATCAAAAAGAAAGGACATGGTTTTGGGGTGTATTTCAAAACCCGTTATGGTTGGGTGAATATGGAAAATTTAAGCACTGGATATAAATCACTAATTACTTGGATGATAGATTTAGCAAATTGGCTGACCATTTATTACCCAAAGAGTAAAAATCCCTTGGCAGAGCAGGCTGTGGTTCTGGTAGATGAAATAGATTTGCATTTGCATGTTTCTCTTCAAAAAAGACTGGTTAAGTTTTTGAGAGAAACGTTTCCAAATATCCAGTTTATTGTTACGGCACATAGCCCGTTAATTGTTCAGGGGTCAGAAGAGGAGAACATAATTGTGTTGGAAAAAAATGGAGATCATGTTTTGATTAAGGATAATCCGATTAATGTGAAAAACTGGCGGATAGACCAAATTTTGACCAGTGATCTTTTTGGATTAGAATCAGCAAGAAGCAACGAAACTGAAGCAAAGTTAAAACGCAGATATGAACTGATGGCAAAAGGGCATTTGGAAGAATCTGAGGAAAAGGAAATGGAAGGCCTAAAACAGTTTATGCATAATGTGCCAGCTATGGAAAATACCAAGCTTGATGAGGCCAGTAAAATTATTCAAAGCGCAGCAGAAGTACTGAAAAAGCTAAAGAAGAGATGATCCGGATTGCAAAAACGAGTGAAGACAGACCATCCATAACTTTTCAAAGAGGTGCTAAAGAGGGGCAGGATAAATTAATTGAGGCGACAAATGAACTGAAAGCATTTTATATAAGCCACTCAGAAGATATTAAGGCAAATGAAAAGAAGTTTGAATTTAAAAGTGAATTATATGCTGATCCAGAAATAAAAGCTCAACTTAAAAAACTGCAATATAACAAATGCTGCTTTTGTGAAGCAAAAGTTGTTCATGTTTCACATGGAGATGTAGAGCATTTCAGACCTAAAGCTGCCTATAAACAATTAGAAACAGATGACTATTCATATCCTGGTTACTACTGGTTGGCTTATGATTGGGACAACCTGTTTTTTAGCTGTCAACTTTGTAACCAAAGACATAAGAAAAATTTATTTCCATTGTTGGATGAATCCACAAGAGTGCTAGATCACGACGGGGATGTTTGGACGGAAGCATACCTTTTCTTACATCCCGTTTTCGATAAACCAGAAGAACATATTATTTTTGTAGAGGAGATACCAAAACCTTTGGAGGATTCCGTTAGAGGGGCAGCAACAATTGAAAGTCTGGGTTTAGCTAGAATGGCGCTTAATGAAGATAGAAGAATTCAACTTAAAAATTTCCTAGTTTTATTAGATCTTATAAGCCTTTATCCTGATACCCCCGAGCTGAAACCACATCATGATGCGGCCAAAAATTTTATCAAAGAAAATATATTTGAAAAGATGAAACCTGAGTCAGAGTATTCCCTGATGTTTCAATCTTTATACAATAGCCGTATTAAAGCTGTTTTAGAGAATGCCTAATGCAAAACACCCCCAACATTCCCCAAATCATCCTTGCCTTTTTCCTCATTTATTTTATCTGGGGATCGACCTATCTGGCCAACGCTTGGGCTGTCGCCTGCATGCCCTCCTTGATGCTGGCTGGTGTCCGGTTTACCATTGCAGGGGCCATGATGCTGATGTATTCCGCACTCAAAGATGGCTTTAC
>JAHDGC010000701.1 GCA_020627865.1 Saprospiraceae bacterium
CGAATGAAAATATCTCCATCGGAACGTATACTTTCAACATCAATGTCTCTTATGTTTCTTTCGATATTCAATTGTACAACCTCAACGATAACCAGATACTTTCAACGATAAATGTTCTTATCACCGGAGGGGATACGGCATCCCAATATTCCGACTTTAATTATACCGCTACCGCCAATGATGAAGGTGACATTCTTCAGCTTCGTTTCATCAGAACTGACCCTGGCCATACCTACAGAAACTTTGCTATTGACAATATTTCCCTCAATGGGAATTTTGTCCCTCTTTCTCCTTCCGGACAAGTGACGGCAAGTGACGGTAACTGGAATCCCATAAACGATGTTACCCTCAGTATTATTAATAGTGATGATGATAATACTGACGGTACCGCAGATGGTGCTTTGTTTGTAGATGGCCTGTCTACGGCTACTGGCCAAGGCGCAAGTTACACTTTTGGAGGAACCATGTCTCAAAACGACAACATTATGATTACAAGCTACACTTACAACACCAATGTTTCTTATGTTTCTTTTGATATTCAATTATACAATTTGAATGATAACCAAGTGCTTACAACAACGAACGTCTTTATTAATGGTAGCGATATCACACCACAATATTATAACATTGCTTATGCTGCAACGGCCAGCGACGAAGGCGATGCCCTACAGATTCGGTTTATCCGAACAGATCCCGGGGACACCTACAGAAATTTTGCCATCGACAATATTTCCCTCAATGGCAATTTTGTTCCTATGGATTTATCCGGCGGATTCAATCCCTGCCCCTTTGCCATTTCCCCCGACTTGGACTTACTTCCTTCCGACGCCATACTTGATGCCGATATTGCCTTGTGTTACAACAGGGCTTCTGATTATTATTTGGGCACAGCCCCACCTTCTTCCTGGGCCTTAAATAATGCCATGAATGATTATGATGCCTTAAACATTAGCGTAAACAACGGGACTATTTCTGGGAATCAAATCAGCTCTTTTTCGGATGTCAGTTTTCTCAAGACTTTCGCCCAATATTTAAAATTCAATCCTACGGATACCGATATTTCGGAAAAAGTAAACCATGTCGTTTGGTTGGTTTCCAAACAATTTTGTGAAGGCTCCATCGGAATAGATTACAACATGTATGCCTACGAAGATTTTGCCCAACCGGCTATTTTCCTCCATGACCACCTTGATACCGTTGTCGCAGATTTATTTGAATATACTTTGTATCAACATACCGTACAGTTTAAACATTTTTGGGAACCTACTTTTGACGCCAACTATCAAGCACAAAATGGCGCGATAAATACGGACTTGATTTATAACCTTTCTAATGGATTATTGGCCTATGTCACTTGGCAAGAAACGCCCGAAGAACGCTACAGATACCTGCGTGGATTCAAGCGGTTTATGGAAAGGTTTTGCAGCTACACTTATGGCACTGCCGACGGCTTCAAACAAGATGGTTCCGGATTTCATCACTGGACAGCCTACGATGGGTACATGTATGCCTTGAATACGGCAACGGCTGTTGTGGCGGCCTTATCCGGAACAGCTTTTGAAATCAATCAAGAAAGCTACTTGATTTTGCGAGATGTCATTTATTTACAATTCACCATGTCCAACGATGATGCGTACAAGGCATTCTCTATGTCAGGCAGAAACCCGCATATCAGAAAAGTGACCTATAGCCAATCTAGTGTCAAGCGATTGGCCATCTCCGGAGGAGAAATGTTAGGATTGTCTACAGCAGACCCTTTACTTGCCGGTATTTACAATCGGACATGGGGTGTTGATCCTGATTTTAATTATGCCAATATTACACCACGTTCAGCACAAGCAGGTTTTTACCAACTGAACCATGCGCATGCCTCTATTTTCAGAAAAGACAACTGGCTTGTCGCAAACAAGGGATTCAGTAACAACATGTGGGGATCAGAAATTTATCCGACGGCCAACCGATTTGGCCGTTACCAAAGTTATGGTGCGATGGAAATTATTTATCCTGGCGATCAGGAATCCGGCCTCGGGTATGATGTCAACACTTGGGATTGGAACTACAATCCCGGAGCGACAACCATCGTCTTGCCTTGGGAGATGCTGCATGCTGAAAGAGGCCGCATTGATGAACTACAGGAAAAACGTTTTGCTGGTGCTTTATCTTTTAAAAACAAAAACAGTGATGCCTTGACGAAAACACATGGCACCTGGGGCATCTTTGCAATGGACTTTCAAGAAAGAGAAGGCTTAGGATGGAGTACGGTTTACAGCAGCAATAATCACAATGCCACGTTCACCTTCAAGAAATCTAGCTTTATTTTTGATGATATAATCGTTTGTCTAGGTTCCAATATTAATAATAATGACAACAACAATCCTACGGTCACTACTTTATACCAAAGACTGAACAACAACAGTAATGACGTTATCGTAAACAACACCATCTTTAATGGTAGCAACCAAACATTCAGCGATCAAAACGATAACTGGGTGGTCAGTAATTTCAATACAGGGTTTTATTTGATGGCAGGTAGTGGCAACCTTGCCTTATCCACAAGGGATCAACAGACACCGAATTATAACCAAACCGACCCGAATGATTATCTGAACAACGATATTCGCAATTATACTGTTGGATATTTAAATCATGGAACACAGCCCAGCAATGCTGGTTATGAATACCTAGTTATACCCAATACGAATTTAATGGATATGCAATCATTAGAAAACACCATTCAGGCATCCGGCAAACCTTATATAGTCCACCAAAAAGATGCCAATGCACATGTACTGGAACACCAAACAAAAAAGCTTTGGGCTTATGCCCTATTTTCTCCTTATATGGATAACAACAATATTGGTTTGGTCAAACAGGTAAATGACGCAGCCTTATTGATGTATCAAACAAACGATTGCAACAATATGATCACATTATCCATTGTCAATCCGGACTTAGGTTTTGAATCTAGGGCCTATACGGCTTCCATTGAGAAAAATATTCAGGTGACCTTAGATGGTTTATGGGAACTAGAAAGTGCTCATCCGGACATTACCGTTGTGTCCAGTTCCGCGACAGCTACTGTTTTGGAATTTCGTTTGGTGGATGGGTTGCCTGCGGAAGCTAATTTCATCAATGCGGCAGAAGCAAATTTGAACATTAGTGGTACGATTGATTCCGAAACCTTTGTTGCTCCTAACAATATTATTTCAGATGGAGTTATTCCATCGGATGCAACGACAAATTTTCATGCAGGAGAAAGTATATCGCTAGATGCCGGGTTTGCGGTAGAAACGGGAGCGGAATTTTGTGCGAAGATTGTGGTTTGTGAGGAATAAATGTAAAATTAAAATCAAAGTTCCTGCAACAACGCAACAACTGTATCTTCCTTAAAACCCTGTCCCTGTAATTTTTGCAATATGGCTTTACATTGTGCCTTATCATCTTGTTTCAAATACGTCATGGCCTGATACCATTCGCCCTTGATCTTGTCACCAGCACTACCGTAAGCGTATTGTTTAAAAACAGTTAGCGCCTCACTGTATCTATCCAGTTCAAGCAAACAGATACCCTTGGCTAATTGGACTTCATAGTCATCCAGTTTTTGCTTTAAATAAGTTTCGCAATACCCCAAAGCGACTCCGTAGTGCTTATTATTATAAGCAGTTTGCAAATCCAATTTAAGTTTATCCAAACTCCCTTGCCCACTCATCTCAACCAATTCGAGATTATCATGTATTCCATATTTTTCATACAAATTATCCGGCCATAGAAACCAAATGCATATTGGTATCAAGAAAGTTGCCGCTATTCCAGCAAGTTGCCGCCATCCTATTTTCATAGGAATCCGCTTGGCTGGGTTCTCTGCTTTTCCCTCAATCTTTACAGGTTCCGGAGTTATATTTTCGTTATCTCCCAATTGAATTTCTTGCAAGATAGCCAAGCCTTCCTGCAGTTTATCATTACGTTCATAGCGCAAGGCATCTATGTTTTTATGCAACAGAAACTCCGCCTCCAGCTCTGGATCTGCCTTCATTTTGGCATCAAATGCAGTCTTATCTTTCGGCGACAAGGTTCCGGCTAGGTATTGTTGTATGGTTTCGTATATTTCTAGGTTTTCTTTTTCCATTTCATTATTATTTAGATGGCTATTGCCATGTTGGAACTAAGCATTAACTTCGCAAACTTTTATATTCCACATCATTCTTAATCTTACCAATCAATTGTTTCTGGCATTTATGCTTCGAAACCTTAGCCGCATTTTCGGAGGCGTATTCTAAAATTCGGGCAAT
>JAHDGC010000702.1 GCA_020627865.1 Saprospiraceae bacterium
GATGTGATGAGTTTTGTCGATGGGCTAACTTGTGTGTCGAGTGCTGCTACTTGTGGAGTCTTTTTACAAAATAGCATGAATCCTGAAATTACATTGGAGATAGACAGTATAGATTTAGAAACAGATACCATATTGAATATTGTAGGGGATACCACTTTTTGCCCGGCATATGAAACGGCTACCCTTACTGTAGCGGCAGGGTGGGATAGTTATGAGTGGTATACCATTACCGATGGTGTTGAAAATCTTTTTATGATAACCGATACGCCATCGTTATCGAATATCACAACATCGGGTACATTTTTCGTGAAAGGTTTTCTGGATACGGAGCGCTGTCCGACTATCTCTTTTCCTTGGACGTT
Source organism: Saprospiraceae bacterium (assembly GCA_020627865.1). Lineage (GTDB taxonomy): Bacteria > Bacteroidota > Bacteroidia > Chitinophagales > Saprospiraceae > JAHDGC01. The sequence goes on from JAHDGC010000702.1 coordinate 363, forward strand.
GGATACGATAACTTGTGCAGATCCTAATCCAGATAAGATCGGTGGCTTGACTTGGGTTGACATTAATGAAGATGGGATATACGATGCGGCAGAACCGAATTTGAGTAATGTAAAGGTGAAACTTTACGATGAATTGACCAATACTATTGTGGATAGTGTATTGACGGATGTTGATGGAAACTTCTTGTTTAGTGAGATTGCTACAGGGGGATATTTTCTAGTCTATGATGCTACAACCAGTGTTTATGGCGACGGTTATCGTTTTACCCAACAGTATGCAGGCAATGCTGGGAATGATAGCGAAGCAGGTATTGATGGAGTGACAAATACTTTTAATTTGGATGCCTCTACAGGTGATAAATTGGACTGTAATGCTGGTGTTGTACTTTTGCCAGAGATTAGTGTACTCAAAAATATTAGTGCGACTAATGTGCCGGATTCTGGAAATATCGAAATTGTTTACGAAATTGGGGTGAAGAATACAGGCAGCTCAAACTTGATGGACATCAGTGTTGTCGATAACCTGAGTCTCGAATTGGGAAGTAGTTATCAAGGCCAAACTTCGAGTCCAGCTTTGAGTTTGTTTTCCTCTACTGCAACCGTTACACCAACATTGAATCCTGCTTTTGATGGTTTCGGGAATAACGATTTGTTTATCGCTTCCGATTCTGATCTGTTAGAACCTGGTCAAGAAATTAAGTTGTTATTGACTGTGGAGATTGATCCCTTGCTTGCGGTTTGGCCTGTAGGCAATCAAGTCGAGGGAACTGCAAACGGTATGGATTTGAACGAAATTCCTTTGGTGAATACTTCTGGAATGCCGAACAGTATTTCAGATATGTCCGATGTAGGAATTGTCTATGCTAGTAGTCCAGGTTTGCCGGATACTTCCGGAACCTATACCTTTTTTGATTGTGATGAGGCAGGCCTTGTAGTTTCCGGAACAACAGATGGGGTGTGTCCAGGGGAGGATATTTTCCTTTCTGTTAACAGTAGTATTCCGGATGCAACATATCATTGGCGTATCGTCGGAGATTCTACCGTGATTGCAACAGGCGAAGATTTTACCTTTTCTGCTATAACCGCATCCGAAGATTTTGAAGTCTATCTTATTCCACCGGAGGGAGCATGTATTTATAGTCGAAAAGTACGAACAGCTATTCCCGTTTTTACAATGCCAATAATAAATCCAATGTCTTCCTATAATCTCAATCCAGATTGTTCGCCTGAAAATTTATCCTTTTCAGCAGGTGTGGAAGATGGGGCATCTTTGTCTTTTCTATGGTCTGGTCCGAATGGCTGGACGGCTACCGTTGAGAATCCAGTTATTCCAGATGCGAATACTAGTCATAACGGATTATATTCTTTAGTTGTAACAAGTGAGCATGGCTGCACAGCATCGGCAACAGTTGAAGTTGCTGGTGTAGTAGATGCCGTTGCAGCACCTGCAATTACGATGTCTGGTGTTTCTTGTGAAAATAATGTTATAAATATTTTTACACCTGTTTATTTGGGGGCAGATGTAACATATTTGTGGACAACTCCTGGAGGTGAGACAACGAACATTACAGGTTTGAATACAAATGAGATAACAATAGTTTCGCTAGATGAAAGTTTACATGAAGGATCGTATGGGGTGCAAGTCACTGTTGATAATTGTGTCCTTAATTCTGAGGTGTATACCTTAGAAGTATCGGCAAACCCTGAAGCAAGTCCCACTGTTATGGCGGAAGTGATTTGTACAGGAGCAACATTGGAGTTGAATGCTAATGCTTCGGGGGCAACAGAATATGAATGGTCTGGCCCGGATGGTTTTTATTCCAATCTTGAAAACCCGTTTATTGAAAATGCAGATACTGTAAATAATGGAACATATACTTTAGTACTTACAAATGCGCAAGGATGCTCAACCACAGAAAGTGTTTTTGTGGATCATATTTTTGCTGAATTTGTCACACCTGAATCTAACAATATTACTACGCAGCAGCCTGTTTGTGTTGGAGATGCTGTCGAGCTAATTGTTCCTGTAGTGCCGAATGCAGATTATCAATGGTCTGGCCCAAATGGATTCAGCTCCAACATGGCTAACCCGATTTTGTCAAATGTAACTTCAAATGATGCTGGAGTATATACCGTTATAATGGAAATAAATGGTTGCACTGCGGCTACCTCATCCGTAACGGAAGTCTTCATACAACCCATTCCTGATGCTCCTGAAATTGGAAGCATTGATGTCGTATGTGAGGGCGAAGATGTCGAGCTGAGTATTTCGAGTTCGCTGGATTATCCTGATACTGCGATTCTTACATTTGAATGGTACCATGCCGAGATGAATGCACTTGTTGGTGTTTCAGAAGAACCATCCATCGCTTTAAATGATGTGCAAACTATAGATGCAGGAAACTATTATGTTGTCATGTCTGTAGATGGTTGTTTAGCGGAAGCTTCGGTACCAATGTCGCTTTCCATAGATGCTATCCCGTCGGTTGCTGATGCTGGGGTTGATCAACAATTTTGCAATGATGAAAATATTTTTCTGGCGGCTGGCACTCCGGATTTAGGTGTTGGAGTCTGGACTACTTCGGGTGCAGCAACTATTGAAAATCCTGCATTTGCCGAAAGCCAAGTTAGTAGTTTAGAATCGGGAGATAATATTTTTGTATGGACAGTGTCGAATGGTGCTTGTGAGAATTATACGACAGATACAGTTATAATTTCCTTTGCAGAAATTGCTACCGATGAAGCTTTTGCCGGAGAAGATATAGCTATTTGTGATGAAGAAAGTATATTGTTAAATGCCGCTACCCCAAATGTGGCTACAGGCTTCTGGACACAAAGTGTAGCACAAGAAACCCTAGGTGTTTCTATTATGGATTCTCTTAGTTCTAACACCATAATTGCGGGTTTGTTGCCTGATGGTATCCATGTTTTTACTTGGAACTTATCTGTAGATGGTTGTGCACCTTACGCACGAGATACTGTAAAGATCGAAGTATTTGCTACGCCTGAAACTTCTGCATTTGTTTTCGAGGAAGAACGCTATGCTTGTGGAGAAGATAGTATTTTGGCAGAAGCCTTGATGCCCAGTATAGGTGCTGGTTTATGGACTTCTCCGACTGGTGCTGATATTCTTTTCCCTGAGGATTCCACAACCACTGTTGCAAATCTTAATGCTGATGAACATGTTTTAGTATGGACTTTATCAAACGGAGCATGCGAAAATTATGCGAGTGATACCATGCGAATTTATCAAGATGAAGCACCTGTCGCAATGCCGGACGCCTTTACCGTATTAACCGGAGAAAGGATACAAGGAGAAAGTTTAATAAATAATGATGGATTAGGAAATGTGGACGCATGGGAAATTACTGTTGTACAACAGCCTCAATTTGGAAGCTTATCAGATGCTATCACGGCAGGGATACTGGATTATGAACCGGAAGCCATGTTTTTAGGGACAGATCAATTAATATATGAAATTTGTAATACGAATTGCCCAGAGCTTTGCGATACAGCTTTGGTTAACATTAAAATTACTGGAGAACAAAATAAGGTAGACTGCTGGGCACCGAATGTTATTATCCCGAATGATTCCGGAAAAAATGATGCCTTCGTTATTCCATGTCTTGATGTATATCAGGATAATGAGATCACAATTTTCAATCGTTGGGGGGATAAAGTTTTTACAGAAAGCCCTTACCAAAATAATTGGAAAGGAACCCATAATGGAAATGCCCTTCCCAGCGGAACCTATTTCTATATCTTAAATATCCCAACACAAGAACCCATTGTCTTACAAGGTTTCTTTACTATAGTTCGATGAATAGGGGGATCAAAGAGAAATTGAGCGATGACAGCCCTCTGGGGATTGTAGGGTGGGCGATGGCAGAATTTCCCTTTATCTCTGATTAAAATT
>JAHDGC010000703.1 GCA_020627865.1 Saprospiraceae bacterium
ATAATCTTCCATTGCCAATCGGTCCGAATATTTCCATAACCAATTCTGAAATCCAGATGAACACCCTCGGAACAATCATGGATGTCAATGTGATAAATCTGGAGGGGACACATACTTGGATCAGTGATTTGATTATTTCTATTACAAGTCCAAGTGGTACGACGGTGGTTCTGATAGACCAATATTGCGAAGACGAAGATAACTTTAATATAAATTTTGACGATCAAGCTGATAATGCCAATATTCCCTGCCCTTACACCAATGGAGGGACTTATATTCCACAGGAAATGCTTTCTGTGTTTAGTGGAGAACCTGCGCAAGGTACTTGGAAACTATCCATTCAGGATACGGAAAATTTGGATGGCGGGCAGTTAAATTCCTGGGGGTTGGAATTGTGTATCAATCCGATCAGTAGCAATGAAGAGATTCTTCTTGCTGATGATTTGCCTACCTGTAAGCTTGTCCCCAACCCGAGTAGTGGTTATGTTAATATTTTGTTTTCAAAACCGGTTTTTGAGCGGATATATACAACAATTTTAAGTACGGATGGTCGTATTTTGTTATCCGATAATTTTGAAGCTGGTCAGGAGCTAAGTTTTGACTTAAATAGCTACCCATCAGGCATTTATATCTTTAAAATCAGGACAGACCGTGGTATTTTAACGCATAAAATTGTCCTACAACACTAAATTAAAACATAAGCGTTAAATTATTTAACATGGAGAAAACACAACTTGCGCGATTATTTTGCGTCTAAAGTTTGTCAGGGTTTATAAAGAAATTCTAAAATTGTAAAAAAGTCGTAGATATTACGATACTATTTTAATAAAATTTTTCAATATGAAATTCCTCAAAACAGGTACTTTGCTCTCCCTTATGATCCTTTTTACATTCTCAAGTTGTGATGTACTTGAGCAAATATTAATTCCACCTGCCAATGGTTCGCAAACCCAGCAGGATACCCAAACGGATACCCGTAGCGATACCCGCACTACCCAGAATACACGGACTCGCCCTTCTGACCCGAATGCGACCAGTGGTAAACCTGCTCCTTCTTCGGAGACATCTAGTAGATCAAGCAGCAATAGCAATACCAGAACGGCTCCTGTTGATAAAACAAAGGTTAGCCAACCTAGTCAGATACCGGGCAGAACGACTGCACCCAATAGCAATCAGGTGAATACTACCGATACGAATAGTGGAACCAATACTCGCCCGTCCAACAGAACTGCCCCTAGCCGAACAGCACCTCCAAGTAAGTCACCTCCTTCTACCACGAAGCAAGCTCCTGTCCCTTCCAAAGATGTGAAGTGTATAGATAATGCACGGGTCGATCCGGACAAAACTTGCCAAAGAATCTACAAGCCCGTTTGTGGTTGCAATGGAAAAACGTACAATAACAAATGTGTAGCCGAGAAGGCTGGTGTTGTTTATTATTCTCCGGGCAAATGTGGGGAATGTATTGATGCCGCGAAGATAGATACGGCTAAACCTTGTGAAAAAGTGTACAAGCCGGTTTGTGGTTGTAATGGTGTGAATTATAATAATAAGTGTTTGGCGGAGAAAGCTGGTGTTATCAACTATAAAGATGGGAGGTGTTCTGATATTAAGAAGTAAAATGAATTTGGTCTGATAGACTGTATATATACACAAAACGGATGGAGAGTTATTGCTTCATCCGTTTTTTTTGTTACATTCAAAATGTATAACACTATAAATGCAACTCTAAGAAACCTTCCGGCAAATTTAATAGAATAGATTTTTTGGTATTATCGACCTTTACAAAAAGAGCTTCATTCAGGGGAATTAAGATTTCTTTGGAATCAAAATCTACGATGGCCATTTCCTGCTGGGGATATTCTTCAACTCTTTTAATCGTACCAATATCGCCCTTGTTTTCATCCGCTACGGTGTAAGAGATATATTTATCGTAAAGTAGTCCAGAATCTTTTTGGCCTTTTTCTTCTTCAGGGATAAGATCCGATTTTCGCATGTAAACAGGGCAGGAAGTGATTTCCAGAGCAGCTTCCCTATCGTCGATGTCCTCAAATTTTACCAATAGTTTTCCCCTTACCAGAACGGATTCTACAAAATAGGGTACTTTTTGTCCTCTGATTTCCAGAAAAAAAATCGCGGCATTAAAGGCATCCTCCAAGTAATAATCTTCCACATCAAACCTTAGTTCTCCATTGATGCCATGTACTTTCTTTGTTTTTCCAATCAGGGTGTATTCTGTCATGTGTTTTTATTCTTCAAAGCTAGTGGTTAGCTTGAAGCGAACCACTAGCTTTGACAATTAATTATGATTGATCATAGTTTGCCGTAAAGTAAACCCTTTTTCTGCTTTTTCTTCCCATGATATGCCACAAAAACAGTCTGGGGGCTGATTTGGGAGGTCGCAATTCGGGATACATTGGGTGTCCAAGATTTGCATTTCCCGATAAACCAAGCCAATTCCGCGAGCATATTTCTCTATGGAATAACGGAGTTCTATTAGATTTTCATTCTGTGCTTGTTGCAAAGTACTTACATCCGGATAGATCACCTCCCCAATTTCTTCCGACTCCCCAACGGAAAGCACTTCATAATTCCAGCTTTTATACAGCTCGACACTTTCTCCAGCAACAGAAATAATCTGGGTATCATCAATGAACATGTTTCCGTTCCAAGTTGAATTGGCAACAAGGGGGAAAGTCATTTTGATGAATCTGAGGTTTTCTTCTGTTCTTTCGGCTCTTTGCTCATCCTTGTTGGCCGTCCATACATCAGAAATTTTCCAGTCATCGGCCAAGTTCTTTTTGGTATATCTTTCAATTCGGAAAATAAGGCGGTTGGCATTATCCCGGAAGGTATCGACAACGAGTTCTTTAAGGTAGCTCGACGACGGAATGGCAATACTTCCCTCTGCGGTAATATCATAGACAACAGAATCGACCTGATATTCCATGAATTTTCCAACTTCCAAGGGGAAATAATCATATCCTTTGTCAATTTCGTCAAATTCTTCTACAACGCTTTTGGATTTACAACCAGCCAACAAGAGGGTTAAAACTATTGGGGAAAAAAGTAAAATGATAATTCTGTCCATTTCAATTGCTTATTTATTGTAGGGAATGAGTGCAACTCATCTATTCTTTCGTATCCTATAACGTGGCAAAGAACAAGCCATATTATACAAAAGGGACTTATATTAATGCTATTCTCGGACAATTCCCCATCAATCTGCCTTAAAACTTCCCTGTATAATGCCACCTCCGATAAGGTCATCGCCTTCATAGAAGACGGCTGATTGCCCTGGCGCGACGCCGGTGACATTTGCGTAAAAATCAACACCGATTATGCCTTCGCCGAGGTTGCGTAATGCGCTTAATGTTCCCCTGTTGTTATACCGAATTTGCGTGACTGCTTCCGTACCATCTACCACTGCGGCATATTTCATCATATTGACTTTCCCGACACTCATGCCATTGCGCACCAAGTCTTCGACACTGCCCAGCACTACGGTATTGGTATCTGGTCTGATTTCGGTAACATACATGGGTTCACCGAAAGCCATTCCGAGCCCTTTTCGTTGACCAATGGTATAGTACGGATAGCCTTGATGCTGACCAATCACTTTTCCTTGGACATCGACGAACTTTCCGCCATGGAGCCTTTCTTTCAGGCCTTCTACTCTTCTATTCAAAAACCCTCGATAATCATTATCTGGCACGAAACAAATCTCATAACTCTCTCCCTTTTTGGATAATTCTGTAAAGCCCCAATCATGCGCCATTTTCCGAGCTTGCGGCTTGGTATAAGGGCCAAGCGGGAAACGGCTCCTTTTCAAGCATTCTTGGCTAAGTCCCCATAAAACATAGGATTGATCTTTCCTTTCGTCCGCTCCTTTACTCACAAAAAGACGGTCATTTTCTTCTTTAATAATCGCATAATGTCCGGTTGCAATAAACTCACAATCTAGGGCATCCGCCCTTTTCAGCAAGGCACTCCATTTGATATGGGTATTGCACAAAACACAAGGATTGGGCGTTCTTCCGGCAAGGTATTCGTCCACAAAATTGTCGATGACATAATCCCCGAATTCTGATCGAATATCAACGATAAAGTGATGGAACCCCACTTTCACAGCAACTTCTCTAGCGTCATTTATCGAATCCAAGCTACAACACCCCGTTTCTTTCTTGGATCCACCGGAATTGGCATAATCCCAAGTTTTCATAGTAATGCCGACGACTTCATAGCCTTCTTCATGTAGCATCATGGCCGCTACCGTG
>JAHDGC010000704.1 GCA_020627865.1 Saprospiraceae bacterium
AACTCTGATTGGGTTTACATTGATGATGTGGTTATCGAAGGTTGTGCAAATAATGGTATTCAAGGTGTAATTGCTGGAAATACTTCTAAGGATAAGGCTCCTGCGGAAGAATTGATTTCATCCGCTTCTATCGAGGTATTCCCGAATCCTGCTGTGGAAGAGTTGAACCTTCGCGTGAACACTACAAGTGAAGTTAAAGCAGTTAGAATTTTCGCTATCACAGGCAAATTGATTCAAACTGTAAATATTGGAGAATACAATGAAGGTATTGATGTTTCTGAATTAAACCAAGGTATCTATATTATCTCGGTTGAAACAGATACAGAAGTACTGAACAAGCGATTCATAAAAGGATAATTAAAATCCATCCTTTCCTTTTAAAAGTCATTGGGATCAGTTGATCCCAATGACTTTTTTTTATAAAACAATTATAATATAACAATAATTTAACTTTATAAAAAACTACTAAGCAATCATATAAGCATTACGGCAATAATAATTAAAAATATACCTGATTTTCTTATTGATTATTCGATTGCCTTTACCTATATTTGTTCCCAACAGATATTTCACACAGCAGATTTTATCAGAGAGAGGTAAAGTTATTTCTAGCGTTATTTTCTTTATCTTATCATTGATAATAACTTTAAGCTATTCGCTTAATTATTATTCCCTCTTTAATTTTTTAATAAAATAAATCTAACTAACACAATTTACTATGATTTGAAAATGATGGTTTTCAAATCAGATTTTTGGTTTTAAGCAAACACTTACTTCAACCTAAAAGAAAATGATCTACCTAACACACCCTGTTTTCGGTGCCGATCCCGCACCGAGGCTAACCTATTGTATGCCTGCAATAAAGAGAATGAACTACAAACCCACCCTACTGTTTCTTTTCTTGCTGCTTTCTACAATAACACAAAAACTATCCGCCGAAAGTATCCTCAACCTTGCTCCATCACCAGATGATGCCTGTGCATTGTATGTTGGCGCGGGCCAAGTCTACAATGCGCAAAATATTTTTCAAGGGCATTTTGGGGAGTTTGCCTACATGGATTCTCCGGCCAAGTTATATTTTAATATTCAAAATACCGAAACGGAAATTGTATACCTCGCCTTTAGCCTGCCAACAATAAACAGAGACCTAATCTCCGATTTTGTCGAAGATGTCAGGTTTAGAATTCTAGCACCTGATGGTACACCTATCACTTGTTGGGGTACGTATGACCAAAGTGGGGATGAAGGTTCAGGATGGCAGAATCTAGATAGCAATACGGCAAACTTACAGATCGGCTCTACCGGATATGGCGAAGTTATCCAAGGTCCTAATGTTGGTTATATTCCATTTGTATTTGACCCTTCAGCACTTTCGTGCAACAATATTCTTCCGGGAGATTATGTCATTGAGTTTTTCCAAGACAGCCATGAGTCTAATGTGGGTTTCTATATTGAAAACTTCGAAATTGCCGTACATGAAAATGATACCCGACTTACGGGAAGAGTATGGTCCAATAACTGGGGCATTGGTATCAAGCGAGACGATCTGGATAATTTCGATATCAATTTCGGACGAGCATTCAACGGCCAATTTTATGCCTGTGACCAAAATAATTTTATTACCAGAATAGATTTCAACTCCGGCAGTCCAACAACAGGTTTCCGAGGTGGTTCTTTCAATGTATTTTTTAATTCATCCGGTGTCCGCAATACAGGCGACATCCTTATAGATCGAAAATCCGTTGAGGATGACAATGCCTTTGACCCGAATCAATCTTCTGAAAGTAAGGTTTTTTTAGAAGAGCCGGATGTCAATATTTTTCCACAACCCACTACCGGAAACTTTCAGTTGCTCAACCCATTTATCACCAGATGTGCCGAAGATGAATACTGCTTCAATATCAGCACCAATGATGCTGGCCAAGTTGACATCTTGCTCGACTTCGATGATGATGGCATTTTTGACGAAGGTGTTGACATTATCCTAGATCACAAAATGAATGAAGATGATCTGGTCACCGCTCCCGTCGATCCTGCCTTTCCCTATGAAAGATGTCTTGCGTGGAATGGTCTAGATGCTACCGGCACGCCTGCCATTCCGATCAGCCTCAATGTAAAAGTTTTCTTCCGTCAGGGGGTCTTTCATTTTCCGGTGAATGATTTAGAATACAACGATGCTGGATTCGTTGTAGAAACTATTCGACCTTGCGTAGATGAATGTCGTCTGGAACTACATTTCGATGATACCGCCATTTCCGAGAACAATAATCTTGGCCCAAAACGCAATCTTGACGGCTGCCTTTCCCCCTGCCACCCTTGGTCTAGTGGCAACCCTAATTTTGGAAATAAAAATACGATCAATACTTGGTGGTATGCTTACTCCGCCGAAGAAACCATAACCGTGAATGCACAGGTAGAATACCTCGAATGCAGCATTACCGGGAGCAATACAATTTGTACAGATAGTGTTACCAACTTTACGGCAACGGTTACCAGTCTTCCAAGCAACAATGCAATCACGCAGAACTTATTATATGCTTGGGAAGGCCCAAATGGATTCAACAGTAATACGGCAGAAACAGGCCCAATCAGTACCGAAGGAACTTACAGCGTCACCGTAACAGCATTGTTGAACAATTGTACTTACCAGGTTACAGAATCGCTAAGTTTACTCCCAGCCAGTTCGGAAGCATGTTGTGCTCTCAGAGTAGATTATCCCTCTCCGGATGGTGGTACCTATACTTGTTTGGCTGATATTCCGGAGCCGAATTTCAGCATTTTTGAGGTTACGAACTCCTGTTATGGTAACGTAACTTTCGATAGTGAAGATGTTATCACAGGTGGTGGCGGATGCTCAGATGATCCACTTGTGATTACCCGCTCTTGGTCTATATTCGATAATGATAACGATCCCAATACAACAGATGAAACCATTTACTTTGAGGTCACTTATCAACTAGTGGATAGCGAAGCCCCCGTTATAGACGCTTGCCCGATCACCGCCGTTTTGGGTTGTGAGGCAGACCTTGATCCAGCAACTAGTGCATTGCTGAGTGCGCCAACCGTATCCAACAATTGTCTTGCGCCAAGTGAAATTGACATCAGTTACACCGATTTCTTTATTCCTTTTACTTGTCCGAGTAGTGGACAGATTGAAAGGACTTGGTCTGTCAAAGATAATTGCGGGAATGAAACGACCTGCATCCAGTACATTTTAATCCAAGATACGGCTACGCCTACTGTAACCTGCCCTGATGATATAATCTTGGCATGTGAAGATGCCCTACCCGATCCTTATACGACAGCAGCAGAACTCATGGCCGTTTCCGGCAACATTCAGGATAATTGTAGTACGACATTTACAGTAAGCGCTCAAGGAGATCAACAAATTGAAGGTGCGGATACGGATTGCCCCTTGGATGATATATACCAAAGAACCTATCAAGTGACGGATGAATGCAACTTCTCCGCAAGCTGTATCCAAATCATCCGGTACGAGGGAGATGAAATCTTATGTTGTCCAGCCCCCCTACCAGTGGAATGGGTCGATTTTTATGCCACGAAAAAAGATGCTGGCATTTTACTCAACTGGGAAACCGATTCTGAAAAAGACAACAGCCATTTTATAATACAAAAATCTTCGGATGGCTTATCTTTTGTTGATATTGGAAAGGTAAACAGTCAAGGAAACAGTAACAGCTTGACCGTATATCAATTTCTTGATCCAGAAACAAGAGTTGGGAATTATTATTATAGAATTGCACAACATGATTTTGATGGCAAATTCACATACAGTAAAATCATTGTTATAACCCTATCCCATAAAGACGTGATGCATCACGTCTCCGATGAATTGTTCCAAGTTTTCCACACTAACAATCATTTATCACTAAGCTTAAACATCACGGAAACCGAGACGAATGAATTCACGGAGTTTCTAATTACAGATATAACTGGCAGACCACTTTCTCTAAAAGCAACACAAATGAGTACAAGCAATTATACTTTCGCGACAAATCATTTGGCAGCAGGTATTTATGCGATACGCGTGCGGGTTGGTCAGCGGGTGCTGAGTAAATTGTTTGTTGTGCAATATTAGAAATATCTAGGACACGTTAGGATTTTAACAGTTAGGCAAATTAAAATAATAATTGCAAATTTATTAACTTTAGGGAACCGGAAATAAATAAGATACCCGATAAGTCGCCGATAATTTTGATATAGGCGAGGCATTTTTGAGGAGCATAGCAGCGCTACGCAACGAA
>JAHDGC010000705.1 GCA_020627865.1 Saprospiraceae bacterium
CGGTAAGGGTTTCGTCGGTGATGATATTGGAAAAACTGGGATCGGTAGCAAGTATGAAAACATATACATCCGCGAATTCTCCTGATGTCCAGTTAAAGCTTGGGGTAATGGAAACATCATCGTTCTGGTTAGTTGGTGCAGATAAGTTGATAGCGCCGGGTAAATCCGTTACCTGAATGTCAACTAAAGTTTCTGATTGATTTATCCCATCATCTGCTAGAAAATATAAGGTATAGTTTCCAGTAAAATCAACATGATCTATAGTGGCCAAGACATTAGCACCCGGTGACACGGGATTTTGGCTGAAGCTAATCGTTGTGCTTGAGGGGTTACCTGTTGCAGAAAGGGTGACATCATTGGAAAAAGCCGTGCCAATGGTTAAGGCAATATTGGTTGGAGCTGTGAAGCAATTTTCATAGGAATCCTGTGCCGTGCTGATGGCAAAATCTGAGGACAAGCATAAACCTTGTTCTCTACCATCCAAAATTAAAATACCCGTGTTTTCTGGGTCAAGCCAATCGCTAAGGCGGGATTCTGGTGTATTGTTGCCAGTCCAAGAAACAGATAAGCGCCCAAACCAGTCTGGTTCATCATTGCCGCAAGCCGCATTGCCACCATGTAATTGCCCGATGGCTCTTTTGTTTTGATCGAAAAGAGGACAGCCGGAAGATCCCTGCTCTGTAGTGCCGGTGTCCCAATCCAAGACGAGTAGATGCGTGCCTTCCGGAGTAGGATTATTGTCAAAAGCTGCCGAGATAAGGGGACCCTGATTTTCAAAACTGATCCGTTTTTCTTCTGCCGCAGGATGGTGAATCGCGATGGCAGATTGCGGTGCTTGATTGGTGGCATCCCATCCGGCAAAAAAGGCATTTGCGGCTGCTATCACCGGATCATCAAGCTCCAGTAAGGTCATATCTGTGGGTTGATAATTTGCGCGGAGGATGGCGCCAGAGTTGAATATGGTGAACATGCCATCTCCGGGATTGCCACTTTCCTCGGAGCCGGGTTGCCGGCAAAAACTATTTTCGTAATTCCAGTAAACGACAACACTTGGGGCATCTAGAATTCCGATTTCACAATGGTCTGCTGTCATGAAATAAGGACGGCAATCTTGTCCGTGATTATTCACCAAAAAGCCAGTGCAAAGCCCCGTTCCATTGATGGTAATTAAGCCAACAGAACGGATAATATCTCGATAGTTATCTACTTGATTCCAATTATCTGATGCCCCACATATAACATCGAGATTACAATCGCCAGAATTAGCATTGAGGATATTGGTGAAATCATGATTGATGAAATCCAATTTGAGGCGGAGAAGATTTTTTTCTTCGGGAGCAATGCGAACTTCTATCAACACTTCGTCACCAGGAAGAATAGGCGACCAAAATTGTTCATGGGATTCATTATCATTAGGGGAGAAAGGACCTGATGTTTCGTTTGGGGTATGCAAGAAGAGTTGTCCGGAAGGAGGCATCTCATAGATGGAGAATCCAAGATTCAGGGAGAACGCTTGGGGAGACTTTATGCGAAGTTGCCAACGCATTAGGTTTGCCGTAAGGCTATCCCATTGACCATGCGTGACAGTGGAGATACTCGTATTACGGGATACCGCGAAATGTGGTGGGCGATTGATTACTCTTTTGGAAAGTTCCTCCGTAAGCAGTTTGTTGTTGTCTAGGGGCGGGAGTGTAACTATTGGCACTTCCTGAAACCCTTCATCTGTAAGTCTGTGCTGTTTTTGTGCTGTAACATTACTGATTACAAAAAGAGTAATCAGTATAAAATAGTAAATTTTCATGTGATGTTATTGATAAACAAAAAGGGAGGCAACCTTGCTTGGTTTATCAAAATTGAAATTTAGTTGTATGTTCGGATACCAAATGGAAGTATTGGAAAAAGGAATTAGTGTAGACCTCCATAGATAGTTTCCGATCAAATGAATGCTATAGTAATTTGGCTTGGAATGTATTCTAGCACTAAAATATTAAAATCTGATGGTACTACCTAATCTTTGCCGTTTTTTAATATAAAATAGTCTTATTAAGGCTAGTGAGCCGTGTGGTTGTAAGTTTAGTAAACCTTGTCGAGCATTATTTCTTGATAATTTTTTCTACACAAAGCCTCCCGTTTTCAGGATGGATAACTTGTATGAAATAGATACCACTGCCCAATAAGGATAAATCTACGTGGGCGATATTGTCCTGTTGTCGGATTTCTGTAACAAGATTGCCCGCAGCATCCAATACGCGGATGAAGTATTCTGCAAGGATGCCTTCGATGGTAAATATCTCGTCGCTTGGATTTGGCAAAATTTCTATGCAGGTACTGGACAGTACCATATTAGTTGATGAGGTGATATTTTGCAGTTCATAGGCTCCAATATCGAAGGCGGTTCCATCGGGACGAAGGTTGCCTTCCACGTCATTGTGAACCCAAGTTGATACAAGGCTGCCGTTTCCATTATTGACGGCAAGGCTGTTCAAGTCGGGAAGATGAAATTCTACATTTAGGGGGTCGGTGAACAATGCGTCTAAATCGGAAGCTAACAGGGAGTTTGCATCAAACCCGAGGGCTTGCCAGTTTGAAAAATTAATGGCAATACCATCACCCATATTGCTGAAAGCATCGGTAAAAATATTGTAATTACTACTTAGGCCAGTAGTAGATTCTGCGGAGATGCAACCTCGCCAAGCGTGTTGGTTGATAATGATATTGTTATAAATTTCGGTATTCGCATTGGCGCCTGCTTTGAGCAAAATCCCCCACCTGCCATCATTGGGTACGACGATGGTATTGTTGTAAATTTTCGCACCAGAAGTCACAATAGCACCATCTTGTTGGAATAGTGCTATGCCTTGTGCAAAATGATTGTTGTAAATCAGGTTGTTGAACACGACGGGATTTTCTAGGCCATCCATATTGATGCCGGCGGCGAGATTATTGTCATGAATAATATTGCCATAAATAACAGCATCCGAAATGATCCCATCATCACCGAGGCTTGCATCTGCGTTGAGGTGAATACCGATATTGTTGTTGCCAAAGCATTCATTGTATCGGATAAGCGGCCTGTCGGAGCTGTTGGAAACATAAATCCCATGCTCATCCTGCGAATTGCTACAAATATTGTATTCAATAACAATGTCGTCGGTGAATGCGGTAAAGATACCCCTGTCAAAATTGTTATCACAAATGCAGTACCGCACCATACAATAATCCGCATTGGCGAGACGGATGCCGTTTCTGGGCTGATCCTTAACAATAAAACCGTCGATGATAACATAATCGGCATTTTCGATATTGATCCCGTCATTGGTAGAGCAGGGTGTATTGATGACGGCATCGTTGGCCAATGCCTGAAAAACGATAGGTGCACCTGGAATTCCGCCTTGCCATAATGCAAATCCAGCATAGATGCCATCTTCGACAAAAACATGATCCCCGGGGAGCAGTTGATCTGCTGCATATTGAAGGGTTAGGAAAGCTGAAGAGGGGGTAAGTCCATTATTACCATCATTCCCTGAATTGGAAACATAGTAATCGGTGGCATAGGTTGGGGGAATGCTACACAGGAGTAGAAAACCGGATAACAACAAGGCAGGAGTTTTCATGTGAATCGGTTTATGAAGAAAATTAGAGCATGTTGGAAAGTTATGCTCTTGTTGCAATAAAAACGCCGATGGGGTTATATTATTTTTTAATATATGGTAAAAGTTGAAATAAAATAATGTGTCTCGTAACAAGAGCAGTATTTTGGTGTGGTAGCACCTTACGTGAATACTACAAAAGCTATGCCGCGGCTTGTCCGAATATATAATATAATATGAAGATGGGTTTAGGGCAATAAGGAGTGCTCAAGGGGAACATGAACTGGGAAGAAATGCCAAGTGAGATAAAGGGATATCGCAAGACCAACGATTGTCATCCAAAAGACTTTATTTTTTAAAACATTAGCTTTTTTCTCCAAGGCTAAATAAAGCGCATAGCTAAAAAAGACACCGTTTGTAAATAATAATGCGAACATATGTTTCCTTTGTTGCGTTTTGGGGATTTCAGTTTTGTAAATAGCTACAAGGAGAAGGACGGGATATAGTGGGGAAGCGTTGCATATGCGATTTATTTATAGTGTCAAAAAAAAACACTCCAGATTGGTAAGGTCCGGAGTGTTTTGAAATTCAAAAAAATTGTAATCAGAGCTTTTTTTATTCTCTTTTAGAAAAATAATTTTCGCAAGGGTGAATTCTAAGCTTTATTG
>JAHDGC010000706.1 GCA_020627865.1 Saprospiraceae bacterium
GTGACGGTCTCAATGATGCCTACGAGGTAGCCGGAACTATCGGACTCTTCGGTGGTGCGGGGATCGCCCCCGAAAACACCGACGGTATTGATACACCGGATTACACCGACAGTGATACTGATAATGATGGTATCAATGATACTATTGAGGGTCATGATACAAACGGTGATGGTGTTGTAGATGGCACTGATACTCCAGTAGCCAACACGGGACTTACAGGAGGAACTACCGATGCGGACGGTGACGGATTACTTGACGGATTCGATAATGATACGGCTCTGGCCGATCCTACAAATACTAACCTTGAGCCGGAATCTCATCCAGATGCACAAGGTGGCACATTAGAACAGGATTGGAGAGAGATTAATACAATTAATCTAGATTCGGATAACGATGGAATAGTGGATACAGAAGAAGATGGTGGAACTGGATTTGATCCAAGTGGTGATGAAGATGGAGATGGTGTTCCAAACTACCTTGATAGCAATGATCCTACCATCGGATTCCCATCATTTACAGATACCAACAATGATGGTGTCAATGATGTATACGACACTGACCTAGACGGTCTTCCTGACTACCGAGATCTTGATGCTGATAATGATGGTATTCCTGATTTAGTAGAAAAAGGAGGTATCGATGCAGATGGAAATGGTGTTGTGGATGACCTTACGGATACGGATGGAGACGGATTAGTAGATTTGTATGATAATAATGATACCGATGGTCCAACTGGTGACAATTCTGACCCAACTACGCCATCAAGTTCTACACTAACAGATCCAGATGCAGATGGTGTTCCAGCAATATTAGATACAGATTCAGATGGTATCGAAGATCATGTTGATTTGGATTCAGACAATGACGGTATTCCGGATATTATCGAAGCAGGAGGAGTTGATCCAGAAGGAGACGGTATGGTTGATCTTGCGGCAGCTCCTTGGGATGCAGATGGTGATGGACTAGCCGATATTTATGATGCGGATGCAACGGATGGCCCTTCTGGTATTGATGGACTTAACGGTATGGCGTTAATCCAGACGACACCTGATGATAATGGCGATGGTTTAGTCAATGGTGTTGAAAGTATGATCTCTGGAGGAGGTGGTAATGTCTTAGCGGATGTTGATGCCGATATGGTTCCAAATCACCTAGACCTTGATGCAGATAACGATGGAATTCTGGATGTTACCGAAGTTGGCGGTACAGATGCCAATGGCGACGGTATTGCTGATGGCGGCGCATATGGTGGTAATGGATACAATAACCTTGTCGATCCAAATGATGGCAATGATCCATTAATCGCAGTAAATCCTGATTCGGGAAGTGATCTCGATCCTAGAAATGAATACATGCTAGGTGGTTCACCAGGTGCCATTGCGGATTCTGACGGCGATGATGTCCCAGACTTCATTGATGTTGATTCTGATAACGATGGTATTTTTGATAACTATGAGGCACAAAGTACTGCGGGTTACATTGCACCAAGTGGGCTTGATGATGACGGTGATGGTATTGACAATAGCTACGATGTTGATGATGCGGCCTTTGGGGCAACCACAAATAGCACATTGGGTGGTTTAATACCATATAACCACGATGTAGCGGATTTACCAGATTACATTGATACCGATTCTGACAATGACAACATTCCTGACATTCAGGAAGCATGGGATGCACTTACGGATGGAGATTCTGTACCAGATAACACAATTGATTGTAGTGCTGGCGATGGAGACGGAGACGGCATGTTATGTTGTTTTGATGCCAATGATGCGAGCGTAGCACAGTACTTATGGATCGAATCTCCGCCTACAGATAACGGTACTGGAGATGATGGTATGGTCAACAGTACAGGAACGCTATTCACCACTGGAGCAACATTGGATGAATTATTACCGAACAATGGTGGTGTGGTTTCTTCCGAACCAGATTTCAGAGATGGTGTAATGTGTGAGTTCCCACAAGTTTACTATGCCATTACCGAGCAAGGTGTAGAATCTACAGACTACGAATACAGCAATGATGATGGTATGCATATTGATCAATATGGATCACAAGTTATCAGGGCGACCGTTTACTGTGAGCCAGATGCAGATGGATGGTATTACTACTATAACCCACTTGAGCCAGGTAACTACCTCTTTGCATTGCGGAACAATGCGGCAAGTCCGAATACAGTTCCATTGTACGATTTGGTAGATTACATCGAATTGGCTGTTGATCCAACACCAGCAAATCGTTACCAATACGGTGCAGATGGAGCAACCTTCGTCATGGAAAGAGACTGGAACGTAGTCTTCAAAGGCACACCGACTGCAGGAAGTACTTTTGATGTCAAGTTCTATTTCCAACAAGATGAAATGGCTAGACTTGATGACGCTGCTACTACTGCCATGGCAAATGCAACAGATGCAACCAGATACCCTCTGGTATGGTTCAAGAAGCCGGGCGGCCTTGATAATGTAGACATTACTCCAGCGGGAATTGATATGATGACGGATATCACAGCTTATGATCCTCATGCAATCAATGAAGCAAACCTAGGCCGTATCGATGGTACAAGTGGCACTACTGGAAACGGTAGAAACTACGTTGAATTTACCGGATTGGAGAGTTTCTCTGGAGGAACAGCTATGATTAGAATTGATTACACTGCACTTCCGGTTAAACTGAGTAAGTTTGATGCAAATCTTGACCAGTGCGACATCAAAGTAACATGGCAGGCAGATGTGGAAGAAAACTTCAGTCACTACGTTCTGGAGCACAGTACTGATGGTGAGCTTTTCAAAACATTGGAAGTAATTCCGGCTAATGAAGAGCATAGCACGAAAGTTTACCAGTATACACACGAAGATCCTGATTACTACAATTACTACAGACTCAGAATGATCGATAAAGATGGCTCTTATGAGCATTCTAAAGTGATTTCGAGAGCAATTCCAATGAATTCAGACTGTGTGGAAGATTCGGACAAACAACTGCTGGTTTATCCAAATCCAGTTACCGATGATTACAGACATCTGAAAGTCAGGTTATATTCTAACGAAGAGCAGATCAGCTTAATGATTACGGATATGTTAGGACGCAGGATTAAAGTTGTTCCTTTCACAGTAGATAATGGTTGGAATACAATTGATCTTGATGTGTATGATTTACCGGAAGGCGTTTACAATGCAGCTTTGATTAATGAGAAGGGTATCATGAAGCAGACCGTTCAATTTATCAAGCTTAAAGAACGATATTAACAGATAATTTATTTAATCATTTTTAAATCATAAACCTTTGTCAAAACCTCGCAGCATTTTGTTGCGGGGTTTTGTTTTTTACCACAATAGTCATATCATAATTTAATGCTCAATCGCTTCCAAAAACTCATTTAAAATCATGGCCGTTGCTCCCCAAACCACATTGCCATAGACATCAAAATAAGGAACATCCTTTAGTTTAAAATTATGCTGGAGGGTAAGATTAGTGATGGATTTGGTCGCGGGGTTTTGCAACAACTCCAATGGCGCTTCTACGATATTTTTAACCTCTGCCGGTTCTGGGATAAAAGTTGGATATTCTGCCGTAAATCCAACAAAAGGATGCACCAAAAAATTACTAACGGGGATATACAATTCACTAAGTGCACCCAAGATTTTGACCTTAGCACTTGCTACCCCAACCTCCTCCGCAGTTTCCCGAAGCGCCGTATTCTGTGAAGAACCATCCATCATATCAAAACGCCCACCGGGGAAACTCATCTGGCCACTGTGTTTATCGTTTTTGGTAGATACCCTTTCTATAAAGACCGTATGCAATTCATTATTCTTGGGAAATAACAAGAGTAAAATCCCTGCTAGTGTAGCAGTATCCGGAGTTGGAAGATCATACTTTCGGATACCATGCGCCATTCTGTATTGGGCATCCCTTCCTGGCAAGGGGTCATTTATTTTTTTTTCTATAGCTGCAATGAGTGATTCCATTGGTTAAGAACTTATAATTTAATTGCCATCACGCACCTTCACTTCCTAAAGGATTCCCTACCCGCAAGCAATTTAAAACATTTACTATTGAAAGATTTAGATAAGTAATGACACTTAATTGTTTGGGTAAACATGTTTTTATAATAAGCTGATATTCGACATATTAAGTGACTAATCACTACCCAACCCTGCCTGTCGTGCTGACAAGCAGGCAGGTAATTACCAATTACTACTTAACTTTCTTACACAAGATATTTTCAACACATTAAATAC
>JAHDGC010000707.1 GCA_020627865.1 Saprospiraceae bacterium
GGATCATTCAGGCAATCTTCTCTTTTCCACATATATTGGGGGAAGTTTTAATGATTATCCGAAGGATCTTGAAGTAATAGGCACTGATATTCACATCTTGGCTAATTCTTATTCGATAGACTATCCGGTAACTAACGGAAGCTCAAACTCGGGAGATTTTGATGCGGTTTATACAAAGTTAAATTATAGTGGGGATATTAAACAATCAACTTACTTTGGTGGAAGCGGGGGTGAATATTTTCTTGATAAACTCCATATTGAAAGCGGTACTAATAAAGCACTTGTATTAGGAGTAACAAGTTCTACCGATTATCCAGTTACGAATAGCCCAACTTTTAGTAATAGTTTCTATAGACTGGCTTATACTAGATTAGATTTATGTCCTGAGCCCTATACAATTGATGTATCTGTAAATCCGACTAGTCAACTTGTATGTCAAAATGGTTTGGTTGACCAAATAAGAGGAGGTAAGGTAGCTGTGTTAAGTCCTGATTTGCCTAGTCTATATAGGGATGGTGTATCTTCTACCCAATTACCATCAGATGCAGAATATCAATGGCAAGTAGCAACAAGTGCATCTGGCCCATGGTCTGATGTTGCAGGGGCGATACTTAGTTCCTATTCCCCACCTCCCACGGTGACCGACAAATATTATCGTTTAGTAGCTTCAACTCCGGACTGTTGTGGAGGAACACAGATTAGTATAGGCGATATATCTTCTATTATAGTAAGTGCAGATGCCGCTCCTGTAGCCAATGCCGGTGGAATCTTGAACACATGCCCTGGTACATCTGTAACACTCAATGTCTCAGTAACAGGTGGAACTCCAACGTATGATTATGCATGGGAAGAAGGAAGTTCAGGTACTATTTTCAGTACAGATCAAAACCCTATTGTTACACCTAGCAATCCTGGTGCGACCATTTATACGATTACCGTTACGGACTCGAAGGGTTGTAATCATATTGACCAAGCCATAGTCAATGCATATACTGCCGATGCAGGTGAAGATGTAAGTTTTTGTGAAGGTTCTTCTGGGGTTCAGATTGGTGGGACACCGGTGGCAGGTGTTACGGGTGTTATATATTCTTGGTTACCCGTTGATGGCTTGAGTTGCACAGATTGCCCAAATCCCATAGCATCACCTACAGAGAATACTCCCTATACGCTTAGTTTAACTATACCAGTTACTGGGGGAGGAACTTGTGAAACATCAGATGATGTTTTGGTGACTGTGGTTAATAGCCCAGGAACGGGTTTTGCAGGCCCTGATGTCGTAATCTGCTTAGGTGAAACAGCAAACATAGGCTTAGCGGCTGTAGCAGATTATAATTATACATGGGCTCCAGGTAATTATTTAACAGATAATCAAACGACACCCACGACATTTCAACCGGGGAGTTTTGAAATGCCCACCCCAAATCCTATCACTTATTATGTGACGGCCGAAAAAGATGGTTGTACTTTCGTAGATCAAATGGAAGCGGCAGTTATAGAAGCTAATGCGGGAATTGACGGTTGTGGACCTCGTACAATTGGCTCATTAGACAGAACGCCTAATATCAACGAAACATATACTTGGACGAAAGTATCTGGACCAGGTGATTTTACCGGAGTAAACAACGAAGCAATAGTATCTGTAAGTGCTTCCTCTGGAGGAGAAACAAAATATGCATTAGAAGTAAGTTACAATGGTTATGTTTGTAGAGATACGGTAATTGTTGATGATTGTGGAGGTTGTTCAGTGTCCTTTGATTTTGATGCGCCTTTTGGTTGCCCTGATTATAGTTTGAATAATGGCAATGTTTCCATTACGGCTACAGCAGGAAATTTATCCTCTTCCGATCCAAATGACCTTGTTTACAATTGGTCGCCAGCAGATGGGCTTTCAGCAACAACGGGTCAAACAGTATATTTAACAGACGATGTAGAAAGGACATATACTGTCATGGTCACAAGTTTAACTGATCTAGGTTTTTCTTGTACTGGTTCTTTCTCTGTCAATAACCCAGCTTGGTCACTACCTGTATTCAATACATCAGACCCTACTGTTTGTGCAGGAGTGTCTGTTGAGATAGGAGCACCTAATGTAGAAGGTTATTCTTATGTATGGACTGGGGGAACTTTGTCTAATCCTATTATTTCCAATCCAATGGCCACAGCTTTAAGCACAACAGATTATTATGTTACTGTTACAGATGATTTGTCAGGTTGCATAACAAAAGATACCTCAACGGTAACAGTAGGAAATCCTCCTGCTAATGCTGGGCCAGATCATTTGGTTTGTGATAATGGCACTGTTACATTGGGAACTCCAGCCCTTCCAAATACTACATATTCTTGGGAGCCTTCAGATGCAAACTGGGTCGATCCTAACGGTGAAACTTTTGCACAACCTGAAGTCTTAGTCGCTATAAATACTACTTTTACCGTCACTGCAACCAATACTGAGAGTGGGTGTTCTAGCACCGATCAAGTTGTAGTTACGGTTGGAGATCCTGTACCACCTTTTACATTACCAAATGTTAATTATTGTCCATCAGATGCAACGCCATTGGTTTTGGGAACGGGGGCACCTATAGATCCAGATTACACCTATAGTTGGTCTCCATCTGCTTTTTTTATAGATCCTAGTGTTAGGGAGGCCACATTAAAAGATCCAAAACCAAGTAATGGTAATACCTTTACGCTCATAGTCAGAGATGTAAGTGGATGTGAACAAATCGGGGTGCAGACAATAATACCCACTGCTGCAGCATTTACCGCAGGTAGCAATCAGATAATTTGTCTAGGCGAAACGGCTGCTTTAGGAAGCAGTGCAAACCCAACCACAGGAATCACTTATTTATGGGTGCCTTCAGATAATTTAACGGATGAAACCTCGCCAAACCCTATTTTTACCCCTAGTGCTACTGGGACTTTTGATTTCACTTTAACGATGACGGAAGGAACTTGTGTCAGTACACAAAATGTCTCTATAGTTGTGAATGATTATACATTACCAGTAATGCCTTCTTTAACGGTTTGCGAAAATAGCTGTATAAACATTGGAACGACACCAGAACCGGGCACACAATACTTTTGGAGCCCGACGACAGGACTCTCTAATCCTAATATAGCAAATCCGGTAGCTTGTGTATCGGAAACGACTACATATACTTTGACTGCAATCGGGGTAAACGGGTGTTCAGCGACCCAGAGTGTTTCGGTGGGAGTGAACCCTCAACCTTCACCAAGTATAACAATTGAAGACAAAGAAATATGCTTTGGTTTGGCCAGTGTGACTTTTGATCCAGTTGTATCTCCTGCTGGAACATATAACTATACATGGTCACCTAATGATGGTTCTTTGAGTGATGTATATGCGGCTAATCCTGATGTCTATATTCAAGGATTAGGTTCAAAGACCTATTCGGTAACCGTAACAAATTCAACTACGGGCTGCTATACCACAGCAACTGCTAAGCTTACAGTTGGCATATGTGAATTACCAGTGGAACTATCTGTTTTTGAAGGGCGGTTCACTGATTGTAGTTCGGTTCAATTGGATTGGAGAACCGTTTCGGAATTGGATAATGATTATTTTGAGATTCAACACAGTACAGATGGCTTTAATTTTGAGACCATAGGAGTAGTTAATGGAGTTGGTTTATCTTCTGAGATAAATGATTATAGCTTTATGCACAATGATGTTGGTTCAAGGCTTAATTATTACCGTTTAAATCAAGTAGATTTTGATGGAAAAAATACTTTTTCAGAGATTATTTTTATCGAAAAGAATTGCCGGAAATTTACCTTTTCGGAGGTGAATATCTACCCGAATCCTGTTAAGGGAAATACTGTGAACCTTTCATTGAAAAGTGCTGATAAACAGAAATTGGATATTATTGTTTTCAATTTGATGGGAGCTGTGAAGAAAAGAATGGTGCTAGAAGTTAAAAATGGAAGTTTTGTCAACGAAATTGATATATCAGAACTGGAGAATGGAATATATTTCTTTAATGTTTCTAATACAGAAAATAAAGAGAGCCAAGTATTCAAAATTGTAAAAATGAAAGAATAAACTATTTCGTGCTAATCCAAGAACATCAAGTGTTCTTGGATTAGCAGCCTTTATATGCAAAAGAAGCTAAATAGGCTTGATGAATATGGGTTGTTGTGTAACAAAATAATGCTTTTGCCAAAATCAAAGACTCTGAGTGTTGGTCATATGGTTTTGTATCCTTTTATATAAAGG
>JAHDGC010000708.1 GCA_020627865.1 Saprospiraceae bacterium
GGAGTTCTAATATTTCTGTACCGTAAAAATAATCGCCCAGATAATCCATATAGATGTTTTTGGTGAGAAGAAATGTGCATTGACTTTTATGGAAATTATGTGAAAACATAATTTCGGATAAATCATTCTAGATAAAAAACAATAATGTTACGATGCAGGTTGTTGTTTGGGCAAGTAAAATGCTTCCAATTCTATCCCGTTTGGATCGTGCGCATAGAATCCCTGCATGCCTGCCGAACTCGGGATAATTTCCGTAGGCATATCATCTCTAACAAAAGTATATGCACCGGATTTGAATAAGCTAATCCAACGCTCCCGCAATTCAATTAACTCCTCAAAGGTTTCCACCTCGACACAAAAATGCTCCATGTGGAGCGCGTTTTTAGGCTGTTGGACATGTTCTGTAACAATGTCAAAGATGTGAAACCGAAGATCATTTTTACACAGTTCTACAAGTTTGGAAGACAGCGGCATGCGGTTTTGAATCGGTACGGGTAGTTGTTCTATTGTTCTTGACCAAATTTCTTCACACTCGAAAAAATCTTTGTACCACTTTACCGTGTTATCAAAATCTGCTGTTTGGATGCCTACATGATCTAGTTTGAAGTTCATAGTTATTACAGTTTAATATAGAATAGACGGGGTAATGCCATAGAAACAAAACCCAGAAAGATATTGGAATGATGCCCAAACATCATATTTCAAATTGAGAAATGGTGTAGTATAAAACTTAAATTGGAACCCTAATGAATTAATCAAATGCTCTTAGTAAGATAATAAACACAAATTTTCGCTTGTACTTGTGGGTATAAGAGAATTACCTCTAGTGCAAAAGTAAGCTTTTTTTTTATTTTTTTAAAGTTAAAAGGCCAGACAGAGTCATAAAAAAATAAAACGTATTTTTATTGTTTGTATATTAGGTGCTTACGACTCTATTTTTATTACCGAGCCTTATTCATCGCCATATAATAAATCAATTGCCAGCCTTCACTAGATTTGCTATACCTTCTTTGCATCTTATAATCACTCGGTGTGTGACTAATGGTTTCGATAATCAAATCATCCGAAATGATTTCAAAACTCCGATCATATTCCCGATTCTCATTTTGAAACTCCTTGTGCATGATCCAGTCTTCCTTTTGCCACGAAAAAGATTCCCCTTCTTCTAACACGGAGCTTGCATGTGCGGGGTAGCCCGCCAGAGGGAACTGGATATGTGCGATTTGGAAAAGGCTATCGGTATGAAATTTATCATAAAAGGCTTCAAAGTCCTCGGGTAGGGTAGCGGCTTGTGTTGTTGTATTTTGAGCTTGATCGGTGTTGCTGTTTTTACAACAAAGAAAGAAGAATAAGGATAGGATGACCAATGTGTTTTTCATGAAAAAATGGTTGATGAAAGAAGGCATGTTCAAGTGTTGTCATAACGAAATTTTGTGCTGGGTTATTATGTTTTAAACTAAACTACACCAGCCGCTGATCCCCCACATCCTCCAAGGCATACACCAGCATATACTCATCCAACTGCTCATAATAAATCTCAAAATTTTTCTGGAAATCCGCTTTATCAATTCTACCTGTAGTTTTTGCCTTCCCATTTTTAAAAACAAAGGGTTGCACGTAGAGGTGCTTTTTAAAATCAATTTTCCGAAGACCATAAGCTTTATAAAGCGCCTCCTTGGCACCCCAATAAACATGCAACTGTTCGATTCGCGTATCCTCATCAACGGCATCCAGCTCCTTGGGATGCATAAATTTCTCTTGAATCCGTAAAATCTTAGGAACAATTTTCTGGATGTCAATCCCGACCAACTTCGGGGCGGCAATTACAGCGGCCAGCTCCCGACAATGGCTGATGGAAATATCATAAAGGGAATTCTGAAGATAAGGTTTGCCATGTTCATCCTTAAGGCAAGCCCCTCGCATCTCGCGTCCAGACATAAGATGCAGCAACCACCGTGCAGCAAGCCATTCCATCCTGCGATGCCCCTTGATGGCATTCAGTTGAATTTTTTCAAGGTTACTCAGGTCAAGATGTTTGACAAAGTAGGCTTCGGTTTCTTCTATCATCCAAAGCCCTAATTCGCCTTCCGGCTGTAAAAATCTATGTGAAACTAATGGCATTGATCTATTCTTGTAAGTTGTTCCTTCTCTTGTCGCATGTTTTTTTCGGCTCCCTAACCGAATTTTGCCCGAACATAAGCATAATATGGCTGAGTAGGAAAAATTCGAGTCTATTTTTATTATTTTTTATGGTAGATTCCTGATATTTTACACTTTTTTTACAAAATTTGAATAATCCGTCATATACAAATCAGTATCTAAGATTGTAGGTTCAAAAACCATATTATGCATAACAAAATTTCGATCTCCAAAAAAGCACAACTCTCCGGGCATAATGCTGCTATTTACAAACTGGTTCCGGGTTTGAAACTGGGGCATTTTATCTCTGGTTCGGGGGATGGCTGGATTGTAGATTGGGAGGAAACAACCCCCGAAACTGGGAAACTCATCGCTCAATCCGATCGGCAAGTTTTCTCCCTGCTGGCGATTCCGGAACAAGAATTACTCCTTGCCGGAAACATGGAAGGCTATCTCAACTGGGTCGACTTACGGAATACGGAAGCATCCAAAAGAACCCTGATGCATCCCGGGGGGATTTTTGGATTGGCTCGTTCCGGAGATTATTTTTATGCATTAGGGGGAGATGGCGTGTTGAGTAAATGGGATTTGCTTCGTCGTCGAGTCGTAGAAAGTTTACGACTTTCCACAAAAAGTTTAAGGAGTTTCAGCTTTCATCCAGATGATGCTGTTTTGGCTATTGGTGCTAGCGATGGGCATATTTATTTTGTAGATGAAAAGGAATTTGTTTTAATAAATGTGATCAAAGATGCACACGATAAGTCGGTCTTCTCTCTTGCATTTTCTTATGATGGCGGCAAATTGTTATCTGGTGGGCGGGATGCCCTGCTAAAGTGTTGGCATTTTTATGCGAAGCAACCAAAATTGGAAACGACGATTAATGCACATTGGTTTACTATAAATGCCATTGCTTTCCACCCCAAGGGGCATATTTTTGCAACAGCTAGTAGAGACAAAACGATGAAAATCTGGGAAACCAAAACACTTAAGGTACTCAAAGTCCTCGAAGGCGTCCGAGATGGAGGGCATGTGAATTCTGTAAATACATTGTTGTGGATTGATGAGGGAAAATTTTTGGTTAGTGCCGGAGATGATAGGATGATTATCTTGTGGGAGCTTTTTGAGAGTAGAGAGTAGAGAGCCTAGAATAGAGACAATGTGTCCAACAGGGTATCTCCGTCAATACTGCGTCTGGCCTCATGACTGCAAGAACGGGCAAACCCCATAACGAAAAAAATCCCCCCTTCAGAACAAGCAAGTCTGACTCCTGCCTGCGTGTCCGCAGGAACAGGCAGGTCTGACAATGAGCGAAGCGAATAATCTCTACTCTCTCAGCGCAGCGATCTCTATTCCGGCAGCGCAGCGATCTTTAGCGAGCGTCCCAACTTCAAGAAAGCTTCCTTCCATTCATCCCCCGGAGAATCCCAGCCCCCACTTTTATGTCTTTTCAACATTTTAAAATACAAATTCTGACACTTCCAAATATCTAACTCCACACCCATCTCGTTGAGAATATCAAAAATAGCATTCAACATCTCCAACTGTTTCAAATTAATCTCGGAAGTATTGAGCATTTTAATCTCGTAGAAAATTCGTTCACTAACGGCTAATTTGAAAGACGCTTCATTCGTGATCGGAATATCCCACTTTTTCAACTCATCCGCCAAATGCTTTAGCTTTTTTATGCGTAATACCGACTGCTCGAAAAACAAATGAAGATCCGTATTAACCACATGTTTTACCGCCGCCTTATAGGTTTCCGGAACAGGAATTTTACTGTTATTCATCCCAGTCATCAACTGGTAGTTGTCTTCATAAATATCTCGGAATGCAGTATTGGCTTGCTTGAGATTTTTCTCTGTAATTTCTTTGAGTATTTTTCGTTTAGCATCCTGAAAAAGGTGCCATATGGTATACTTTTGTTCGCCAAAATATTGTTGCATCACAGCGATAACATCTCCCAGATTGGTCCTGTCAAAGGCCTTTTCGATCTCCGCTTTCATCTTGTTAAATTGGCCATTTTTCATCTCTGTAGAAATGTTGCCAATGATGTTTTGTTGCCCCAAATACAAGACGGCAAAACTGA
>JAHDGC010000709.1 GCA_020627865.1 Saprospiraceae bacterium
CCGAAATCGTTAATTATTTTCGTAAATTTATGGCTATCCAATAAATCTTCTTTTGAAGCAAGCACTAATTTAGCACCATTTAAAAGTGTTCCGAAAAACTCAATGATAGTAGCATCAAAAGAGACCGATCCCGTGCTTAATAAAACCTTACTTGCATCAAGGGGGAAGAATTTGGAAGGCTTCACTAATCGGGCAACATTCCCATGTTCTACCATAACCCCCTTGGGATTTCCCGTTGTTCCTGAAGTGTACATCACATATGCCAGATCACTTGGCAGATTCACTTCCGGCAAGTTCTCTTTAGCATAGTCCTGCCGTACTTCAGCAAATTTGCCCAACGCCTGATCGTCAAGGATGAATTTACATTGACTGTTCTCTTCAATATATCTGACCCGATTTTCCGGATAATTAATATCTATTGGAACATATGCTGCACCTGATTTTAATATTCCCAAGATTGCAATTAACAGCGCTTCACCCTTATTAAGTTTAACGCCGATCAGATCATTAGGCTTGATTTTATATTTTTCCTTTATGTAATTGCCCAATTGGTTTGCCTTTTCATTGAGTTGTTTATAGCTCAGTTCCTTTTGTTCAAAAAGAATTGCAATTTGATCTGGCGTTTTATTTACCTGTGCTTCAAATAAATCTACTATCGTTTTATTTTTGGGATACTTGACGAGTGTATCATTAAAACCATATAATAGTCGCTGTTTTTCTTCTGTGGTTACAATTGGGAGTTTACGAGCATATTTATTTATATTATTTTCAAGGTTAAGTAACCATGCTTTAAAACTTTCTGAAAAATGATTGGCTACATATTGAGGTGAAAAACTTTCATCGTAAAATATAGAGATATCTAATCCCTGATCTTTTTTATTAATAATCAAAGAAAAGGGCAATAAAGAGTTTTTTACTTGTTGCTTTGTTCCGTAATAAAACCCAAAAGAGGCATAATTCTCCAGAGCATATTGGGTGGTTACTTCACCGTTATAATTTAAATATTTATATACTTCCTGAACTTCCTGTTTAACTTCATTAAGACATTCCTTCATCGTTTTGCTTTCGGGGGAAATGAGCCCATACAATGCGGGATCACTTTCTTCCCTCATGCTTGATGAAAAAATAAATCTTCGTGTACCAAAATATCGTTGTATAAGTACATTAAAAATCGTTAGTAAAACTGTAAATTCTGCTACTTCATTTCTACTAGTAATTTTATAAAAATAAGCAAGCCGCTCTTTTTTTATTACAAGCTTTTTCGTTTCAGCTAATTGCAATACCTGATCACTAACTATCGGGCTTTCTTTGATCTTATTAATCCAATAATTAGATGCTATTTTTTTTTCAACGGAAGTCATCTGGAAATTTAACTAGAGAAGTTATAGATAAAGTTAGTTGTCTTGTTGAGTGGACATCCCTATAATAAGTTTGATATGAACAATAAGGCTCATCACAGCTGTGGAAGTTATAAAATGCCCCAATACAGAAAATAAGTGACAAATATGATTTGAGAAAAAATGACAGAAAAAACAATACTCCTGTCATTTATCTTTTTTATTTTTAAAAAGAAATATGCCAAAGACAGTAGTATCAGGATAATAAATGCCAACAGAATTATAAAAAGGTAATTGTAGCTTTCAGGCAATCCGAAAGCAAGGATGAAGTAATTGCTTTTGGCAACCTGGGTTAGTGCCAATACAAAACCAATCAAACAAAACACTCCTAGCATGGAAGTCAGCAAGCTCATTCCCCTGATTATCTTATCAGGAAGCTGTGTATATTTCCCCTTGAGCAACTTAACCAAATAGATAATAATAAAAGCTACCATTAAAAACAGTGCAATCAGTAGAGGTGCGAGAAACATCGGGTTCAACTGATTTAGGCTATTCCCCATAGTTGAGATACCTGCATTTAATTCAATCCCTTTGGCAAAATTTATTTTTGGGGCTTCTTCAAAGGCCTGAAGATTTGGTTTCTGATCGGGGTTATTTATAAAAGCTTCTGCTGTATTTTTTCCTATACTAGTGAAACTAGGCACATGCCCATATGTATATGCCTCCACCAAAAAGGCGTTTGGGAACATTGTCGAAACTTTTTCACCATTCGACATTGGTGTAATTGGATCAAACTCTCCGGTAAAGACAAGTACAGGAATGGATAAGCCCTGCAAATTTGACAGGTCAACCTGTAGTAATATAGAATCATTTGAGTTCTCGTTCCATTTATTACAAACATCAAAATCAGACTTATAAAAAGAGATTCCCCCGTTCAGTTTTTTATAACGCGCTGCATTTTCCTGAAAGACTGAAATTTCATTATTCGGCAAAATTTCATTACAACTTATACAATAATACACACCATAATCCATACTAAGTAAACTAGAAAACGACCAGATTTCCCAAAGCATCCTGATTCCTCTCATAAAACTGGTAAATCAAAAGTGGCAGTACTTCTACAAGTTGTTTATGATACAGGACCTGTTGGGTGGCAATTTTAAAATCCTCTGCATTATAGGTAAACACTTCTGATGCTATCACATTTTTATCAACTTCAACCGTTATGGGTTCTTGTTCCAGCTTTGCAATAGTTTTATAAAAGACATTTTCTAAATCAGGGTATTGTTCGTTACATTCTGGGTCATCCTTACACTTTGCGAATACCTTCGAAAGACCACTCATGTAATTTCCGGTATTTTGGGTATAATAATTTGAAATAGCGGCAACAGGAGAATCCAATAATAAGCTTGTTACATCTCCCGGGAAAACACTAGCATAAACTTGGCTGGTATAAGTTCCATACGAAACACCATAGACATGCCATGCATCATAACCCAACTCCGTTCTCAATGCATTCAAGTCTTTAGCAACAGACAAGCTGTTATAAGAGCCGATGTCAATATTTTTGTTTAACAACTCTTGCTTGCAACTCATCGCCGCAGCGGTCTTCTGTTGCACATCTTCCTGTTTCGTTTGGTTTTTGGCCAGTATTTCTAAAAATGTATTTCCTAAATCCGGACAAAGTCTCGGTTCTGAAAACCCTGTTCCTCTAACATCAAATAATACAATATCTTTTTGTTGACGAATCGGGTGATTGAGCCAATACCAGATAGCCTGAACCCCACTCCCGCCTGGTCCACCTTGAACAAAAGCAACGGCATCTGCTCTCGCAATTCCCGAAGTATTTTTTAAGACAGCTACAGCAATTTTAATTTTATTACTCTTCAAAGTTCCCCATTTTTCGGGAACAGTAAGGTATCCCCAGGTTATGGACTCTTTTTGTAACCGCTCTGAATCAGGGTAAAAAGATTCGCTTGTTTTAAAACTTATATTTTGTCCTTCAATACCTAGAGAAGATAAAAAAAGTAAACAAAAAGTAATGATTGTTTTCATAAATGTATTCATATTATTATTAGAATAAACTGGTAAGTTCCATACTAATCCACCTAATCTCTCCTATACTAAATTACTAACAGGCAAAGTCGCTAGAATATGCATGTGTATAGAATCCACCCGAACCCATATTTTCTTTTCATTATTGATATTAATAATTTCGCACTCCTTGCCACTCAACAAGCCATACCGAATTTTTCTCACGTCTCCTACTTTGGGAAGTGAATTTACGGCTTCTATATTTTCATAGTTCCCACTCAACAATACTTTGATATTATTCAACTCCTCATCCTTAACCCTTGCGAACTTCCCCTCAAAACGAATGAAACTACATATTCCATCTATCGCGAGTATCTTCGAAAAGTCGTATTGTTGATTAACATGAACAAAAACGTATGATGGAAAAAGAGGCTCGTAAACCAGCTTTTTGCGGTCACTCCACTTTTTCATTTTTTTGGCTAATGGCAGGTAAGACTGTAAGTGAAGTTTTTGTAATAACGCATTTACTTTTTTCTCTTGCCGAGATTTGACGTATACGACATACCAGCCGCTTAGGAATTTGGAATTCATAAAATAATGGGATAAGTGTTTTAATTTTAAGAGCTTATGCTAAACTAAAGCTATGCAGGCGAAACAGATATAATCTCCTCTAATGTAATATTGACCTATTACCTGTATTGCATAGAAAAATAAAATGGAAATCGAAGGAATTGAGTATTAAGGAAGAATTGAACTTTATAATTTTAAGATAACCTCTTTAGGGGTACAGCTCCGCCACTTCAGTCCCATCGTTATGTGGAGCCAATTGAAAATCTG
>JAHDGC010000710.1 GCA_020627865.1 Saprospiraceae bacterium
TTTGGATACCATCGTTGCAAGTTGGCGCCGTTTGACAAGGCGTACAAGAGCCTCCACAATCTACACCCGTTTCATCTCCGTTTTGGATACCATCGTTGCAAGTTGGCGCCGTTTGACAAGGCGTACAAGAGCCTCCACAATCTACACCCGTTTCATCTCCGTTTTGGATACCATCGTTGCAAGTTGGCGCCGTTTGACAAGGCGTACAAGAGCCTCCGCAATCAACACCGGTTTCATCTCCATTTTGGATACCGTCGCTACATGTTGGAGTTCCACCACCACCTGAACCACAAACGGTTTGTCCTTTGGCAACAACATGACTTAGATTAGAGCTTACGTAATTTTCCATGCGTGTTGCTTGTCCAGCAGAGAACATAAACATACAAGCATCGTTGACATAATCCATGTAGTTCATAAACATATCTTTGGAGTTACAAGAAGTGACACCGATAGATGGGCAACCGTAATGCGCTTGTGCAGCATTTGGCGTATCCGCAACATTATCATCCTGACTACAACCACCACCCCAAATGTGATCGAGTAAAAGATAGTGTCCCAATTCATGGGTCAAAGTACGACCAAGGTTGTAAGGAGCATTCGGGCTGATGGAACCACAACCGGAACCAGAACCGAAAGCATTGGCATCAATCACGACACCGTCACCATTGCCAGAACCGCCTAGCGGAGAGTATCCCAATACGCCTGTATTCGCTCTTACAAACATGTTGATATAACCCGTCCACGAGCTGTTAGAATCACCACTCGTTTGGTTTACCGTAACGGCAGGATCGCCATTACTCAGGTTAAATCCGGAAGGGTGATTTTTGGAAGCCAAGCAAAATTCGATGCAAGCTTCTCCATTGGAAATACCCGGAAATTGGTTGGCCACCTGTCCCCACTTATTGATGTCGGAGTTGCTACCTTGATAATCTGCATTCAGGATGTCTATTTGTGATTGTGCCAGTTGGCGTAAGCAAGCAATATCCGGATTGGAGATGCCTTGAAAATGAACGGCAACCGGTAGTACAACAGGAGAAGAGCAGGCTGCCCGGCTCGTACTCATGTTTTCTATGGCCTCTAGTTTTTTAGCATGTGCTTTTCGGTAATTCGGGTCTTCGAGTAATTTCGACATGTGATGATCCATGCCACAGTTTCTTTTAGCTTCGGGATAAAGTGTTTCTTCGTTCGTTAATTCATTTTGTTCCGAGAGGAGTTCTTCGTCTTTATTACAGGCGGTAAAAAGTAGTGCTACAAACAACATACAGGTTAGAAACAAATTTGATTTTTTCATTTTTTTGAAATTTTTTAATGGTTTATATAATGGATTAAATGATTTCATTATAAATAATTAGGTTATAGGTTTTATAAATGAACTTTAAGTTTAAACTTTATTACTTGTTCGATATTGATAACACAAATGTAAGGGAATCAAGTACTTAGCCGCTATGGACAAAGTGTGGACAGGGCGTCTTCACCGTAGATATGGTATGGACGGGCTGATTTTTTAAAATAAAATTTTAGTTTTCCTTGCTTTTCAAAACACTTTATATTGCAATTATACTTAATGGCTTTATAGTATTCTATGCGTTACAATTTCCAGACATGACCTTTCGGTAAAAAAGTATGTCATATACCAATCAATCTATTTTGAACGGTTCCACAATCTTTTTAAACCAAAAATCGTTTATACGAAATATTTACATATATTAGCGATTATTCTAATAGCTCGAACCAACTATGCAAGCCAATTATAGCACCTTATTATGTATCTTATTTTTCATCCCTACTCTACTAAAAGGAAATGTAGAACAATTGGATAGCCTACGGCGAGAAGCAGAAATTGCGGAACCCAAAAAGCAAATAGACTTGTTGAATGAAATTTCTTGTGTACAGCTCCCTGATACCGCGGGCTTGGTAGACGCCAAAACGGCACTTGTTATGGCACGAGATATTCGGTATATAAAAGGAATGGCCGAAGCCCATGAGAATATTGGTTATTATGAAATAGATCAACATCATATTGCTGAGGCTCTTCAGCATTTTGCGGATGCAGAATTTATGTATAAAAAGCTACAAGATACAGAAGGCATCCTGTCTATATACTCCGCTATGATCTCCTGCAATTTAATCGCTGCCCGCCACGATGAAGCCCTTGATTTTGCCTTGAAGGCCAAGACGCTTGCAGATCAATCAGAGGAGGATGCTCAAATGGGAGTTGTCCATTTTCAATTGGCGAATGTGTACCAAGAAGCATTTAAGGATAATCAAAAAAGCATGGAGCATTTCCATTATGCGCTTCGTTTTTTCAATCTAGTAGAATCTACGGCAGATATTGCAATGGCACATGGTGCAATAGGAACTAATTTTCTGGATATGAATGCGCTGGATTCTGCACTGTTCCATTTCAAAGCAGCCCTCAAGCTAGCAGAAGAAAATGACCTCACTTTAGATCAGCGCATCAACAAATCCAATATTGGAGATACTTACTTTAGGATGAAGAAATTTGAAAAGGCGATGCAGTATTGTAAAGCATCGCTGTCCATGAATCTAGACGCTGACGATAAGGAAGGTGCGGCCATAGATTATAACTTACTCGGAGAAATTCATTTTGCTCTAGGGGAAATGGATAAGTCGGAAGAAAACTTAGAAAAAGCGATTGCATTAGCAGAAGAAATCGGGCAACCTTACATCCTGAAAACGGTCTACGAATCGGCTGCAAAATACTATCAGCATAATAAAAAGCATCAAGAAGCATTTGCTTTCTATCAAAAATACAATGTTGCTAAGGACAGCATATTCAATGCGGATAGATTCAACAATATGACTAAAATCCAAATCCGATTTGATCTTGCAGACAAGGAGAAAAAAATTGCCTTGCTGGAAAAAGACGCCGAACTGCAAAGGCTATACCGAAACAGTTTGTTAGCAGGAGGCGCACTGGGCAGTTTATTGTTATTGCTTTTTTGGAATAGGGTAAAACTCAAACATAAAGTCAGGGAACAGGAACTGGAAGTCGTCAAGGCTAAAGAAGCACAACAAACCTCGGAGTTAGAAACCCTCCGTACCCGAAAAATTTTGGAAGCAGAAGAAAAGAAATATCTGGAAGCACAGCTCCAATTGAAGGAACGTACCCTTGCATCTAACACTGCTTTTTTGGCACAGAAAAATGAGATGCTGGCCAGCCTCCAATCGGATCTGAACCGCTTATTGAAGCAGGCTGATGAAAAGAATAAACAACAGATTGGTTTGATGACGAGGAATATTGCTTCCCAGATTAACATTGATGCAGATTGGAAAGATTTTCAATTGCATTTCCAACATGTGCATCCCGATTTTTTCAAAAAGATCAGCAAGGAATATCCGCACCTCAACGATAACGACCAGCGAATGATGGCCTACATGAAGATGCAACTTGGCACCAAGGAGATTGCCCGCCTGATGGGGATTTCTGCAGAGAGTGTACGTAAGGCGAGGTACCGGCTGAAGAAGAAATTGAATTTGGAGCAGGAGGATTTGAAGGGGTTTGTGTTGGCGTATTAGCCATCTCCTTGCACAATCAAAAGCCCTAACATAGTTGGGCAAAATACCATTCACCGATTAGATATAACCACTCACCGAAAAATAAAAAAAACAACAAAAAATATATACATTATAAAATAAATATTGTTACATTTACATATGTTGATTTAGTTGCAATAATTAACACACCCAAATAACAACATAAACACATTCACTGCCAGCACTAGAATCACTTAAATAATAAAGTAATTTTCTCCACCACTATAGCAAGTGCAAATGCTATAGTGCACATATTAATATGTATAAGTTTTAAAGCGTTTATTTTTAATTTCACACTTAGTGTTAGATTAAACATAGCTTATCTTTTGTAATGATAATATTGAACCCCTTGTTCAACAGGCAGTGCTATGCGACAAGCCAACATAGTATTGTCATTGCAAAAAGCTTATGTTTTACAGACAAAACGCTAAGTACAAAACCAATGGAAACAATATGGCCAGAACAGAATTTCAACGGCAAGTTGATGATAAGCTGACGACGCACATTAACAATATACTAGCAGTAAGAACATTTCTTCTAAGACAAATAGAAGAGCTAAATGGGTATTTCAACAGAGAATACCCCAACGATGTAAAGTTCTTTGTAAAAGGCGGTTCTGCCTTAAAGATATTAAAGATCTTAA
>JAHDGC010000008.1 GCA_020627865.1 Saprospiraceae bacterium
TGGATCTACTTGCCCTGCTTGCCCAAGCTGTACGGATGGTATGATGAATGGTAGCGAGTTAGGTGTTGATTGTGGTGGCCCAGATTGCCCTGCTTGTCCGACTTGTACGAATGGAACTCAAGACGGTGATGAGGAAGGCGTAGATTGCGGTGGCACCCTTTGTGATGCTTGCCCAACCTGTGATGATGGCATTCAAAATCAGGGAGAAACACAAGTTGACTGCGGTGGCCCGAATTGCCCGGCTTGTCCTGCCTGTGAAAATATTACCATTACCATCAACTTGGATAACTATCCAGAAGAGACCAGTTGGACGCTTGTTGATGCTACGGGTGCGACTATCGGTTCTGGCGGAACTTATCCGAATGAGCCAGATCTATCTACCATTACTTTCGATTTCTGCCTGACAGAAGGATGTTATGACTTTACCTTGTTGGATACTTTCGGTGACGGTATCTGCTGTGCATATGGCCAAGGTTCTTATACTGTTGTTAACAACGTTACTGGTGCAACTCTGGCATCTGGTGGCGAATTTGCAGCTTCTGAGACGACCAACTTCTGCATTACACCTGCTGTTGTTTCGGGATGTACAGATTCCTCTGCACACAATTATGATCCGACTGCTACACAGGATGATGGTTCTTGCGAAACTTGCCGAGATGGTGTACTCAACGGAGATGAGACGGATGTTGATTGTGGCGGTGTGTTGTGTGAGGCTTGTCCTGTACCGGGATGTACAGATTCAACGGCACACAATTATGATCCGGCTGCTACGGTGGATGATGGTTCTTGTGAAACTTGTACCGATGGTGTAATCAACGGAGATGAAACGGATGTTGATTGTGGTGGTGCATTGTGTGCTCCTTGTAATACTGGTTGTCCTAATATCCTTGATCTTAGCGATACCGTCACTAGCAGTGCTACGGAACAAGCTGACGATTATATCCAATCTACCTGTATCATTACAGGCTCGATTAATGTAACTTATTGGGCTGGGAATTATGTTCTTATGAATCCTGGGTTTGAAGTTGTATTGGGTGCAGAATTCCTTGCGGATATTCAGGCATGCTCTGTAGTTGGTAGCCTAGATAATTCAGAGAACAATATTGACCTCAGACTTTCTGGAGCAGATTCAGGAACAAAACTTGAATTCACCTTGTCCCAATCTGCACCTGTTCATATTGAAATTCTTACAACAGAAGGACAAAAATTAGTCACTCTAGAAAAGAAGGCGGCAATGACTGTAGGTGCACATCAATTGCAATTAGACCAATTGAACTTACCGGCAGGTATTTATCTTTGTAAAGTTAGAATTGGTGATACAGAGCAAGTTATTAAAGTACCCGTAACGAAATAAGATTAGAATAGTTTTATTTCATAGAAAAATAGGAACAGCCGTAGTGTCATGCTGCGGCTGTTTTTTTTGTAAAAAAAATTCTACTCATTTTCATCAAAATCTTCTTTATCTTTGCTGTTTGGAAAAACCATGTGCTTATAATTTTGTTTCGATAAAATATATAACAAAAGGGGAGCAAAGGGAAATTCACCATCGCTCTCCTTTTCATCCCTGAGGGGTTGCTTTCGCGCAATTTCCCTTTGCTTTAAAATTTTCATAAGATATCGATTTTAATAAAAAAATCGTAAATCATTGCACCATTACGGAGAAAATAAAAACTATGCCTGTAAAGAAAGAAACGGTTTTGAAAAAGCCTGCATCTAAAGCAGCTTCAAGGAAGAAGAAAGAAAATGTGATCCATATCAAAGGAGCCAGGGGGAATAACCTGAAGAATGTTGATTTGAAAATTCCTAAGAACCAACTTGTCGTTGTTACGGGTGTTTCTGGGTCAGGAAAATCTTCCATCACGATGGATACGCTTTATGCTGAAGGGCAGCGCCGGTATGTGGAAAGCCTTTCCTCCTATGCCCGCCAGTTTTTGATGCGGATGAAAAAGCCGGAGGTCGACTTTATCAAGGGGATTTGTCCAGCTATTGCTGTAGAGCAAAAAGTCGCTACACGGAATACCCGATCTACGGTGGGTTCCCTGACGGAGGTTTATGATTTCATGCGCTTGCTTTATGCCCGCATTGGCCGGACGTATTCGCCCGTTTCCGGGAAGGAAGTCAAAAAGCATCAAGTTTCCGATGTGGTTGATTATATTCAAAGTTTTGAGGTCGGGACTAAAGTACAGCTTTTTATTCCTGTTCAACAAAAATATGAAGAACGTAGCCTTGAACATGAGTTCAATTTATTATTGCAAAAAGGCTATACCCGAATTTCCTATAAAGATGAATTGCACCGCTTGGAAGATGTGCTAGAAGGAAAGTTGCTAAAGCTCAATAAAAAAGTAACCGACAAAATAGCACGGGATGTCAAAATTCTTATTGACCGCTTTGTCGTAAAGGAAGAGGAGGAAGAAAACCTGAAACGGATAGCCGATTCGGTACAAACGGCATTTCTCGAAAGTGAAGGCGATTGCATTATTGAGATTATCGGAAAGGAAGAAAAGGCATTCAACAATCGTTTTGAACTGGATGGCCTGACTTTCCTGGAGCCGACCCAACATCTTTTTAATTACAAT
Source organism: Saprospiraceae bacterium (assembly GCA_020627865.1). Taxonomy (GTDB): domain Bacteria; phylum Bacteroidota; class Bacteroidia; order Chitinophagales; family Saprospiraceae; genus JAHDGC01. The sequence goes on from JAHDGC010000008.1 coordinate 2,577, forward strand.
AATCCTTATGGTGCCTGCCCCGCCTGTGAGGGTTATGGCCGCGTGATGGGCATTGATGAAAATAAAGTTATTCCGATAAAATCAAAATCCGTTTATGAAGGGGCTGTTGCCTGTTGGAGCGGACAAAAATCTGGGAAGTGGTTGGATCTTTTCTTGAAGGTTGCCCACCGTTTTGACTTTCCGGTGCACCGGCCTTATCAAGATTTGACCAAAGCAGAAAAACAAATCCTCTGGCAAGGGAATGAATTTTTTGGTGGTATCAATGCTTACTTCGATGCCCTCCGGGCCAAGACTTATAAAATTCAAAACCGGGTGATGTTGGCCAGATACCGAGGCAAGACCACCTGCCCTACTTGTCAAGGAAATCGGCTACGACCGGAAGCTTCTTATGTAAAAATTGGCGGAAAATCCATCGGGGAATTGGTTTCTATTCCGATAGATGAGCTATATGCTTTTTTTGAAAATTTAAAGCTAAATGAGCACGATGCGCAAATTGCCAAGCGGCTTATACTGGAAGTAGAAAATCGGTTGCGCTTTATGATGGATGTCGGGCTAAGTTACCTTTCCATAGACCGACTTAGTGCAACACTAAGCGGAGGAGAAACCCAGCGGATTAACCTCACCAGAATGTTGGGCAGCAACCTGACCAGCTCCCTTTATATTTTGGATGAACCCAGTGTTGGGCTGCACCCTAGAGATACCAATCGACTCGTAACAGTTTTGAAAACTTTACGGGATTTGGGCAACACTGTTGTGGTCGTGGAGCATGAAGAAGATGTCATTAAGAATGCAGACTATTTAATTGACATGGGGCCAAAAGCCGGGATTTATGGAGGAGAAGTTGTCTTTGCCGGAGATTACAAACGGATCAATAAAGATGCAAAAGATAGCTTGACCGCGGCCTACATGAGTGGCCGTATGGAAATTCCGGTGCCGACCAGTAGAAGAAAATGTATCGACTTCATCACCATTAAAGGAGCCACCCAGCATAACTTGCAAAACATCGATGTACGGATTCCTTTAAACGCATTGACGGTTGTTTGTGGCGTTTCGGGATCGGGCAAAACGACTTTGGTAAAAAAGATTTTGCATCCGGTGTTGAAGAAGCATTTGGGCGAGGCTTGCACAACAGCACTAGGTGCCCATGAAAGTGTGGAAGGCGATTTGAAACAGATCACACAGGTGGAGATGGTCAATCAAAATCCAATTGGCAAATCCTCCCGCTCCAATCCTGTCACCTATGTCAAGGCTTATGATACTATCCGGAAATTAATGGCAAGCCAAGCATTTTTCGTTTAATGTAGATGCTGGCCGGTGTGAAGCCTGTAGTGGAGAAGGTGAGCAAGTCGTGGAGATGCAATTTCTAGCAGATGTTCGGTTGATTTGTGAAGATTGCAGGGGACAACGTTTTAAACAAGATGTATTGGATGTTCGGTACAAAGAGAAAAATATTTTTGACATCCTCAACCTGAGTATTGAGGAAGCACTTGATTTTTTCGAGGAGCAAAAAGATGTTTGCAACAAGATACGTCCCTTATTTGATGTTGGTTTAGGTTATGTCAAACTCGGGCAATCTTCCAGTACCTTATCCGGCGGAGAGGCACAACGGGTAAAGCTGGCCTCTTTCCTCGGCAAGGAAAAAGTTAAGGAACGTATCCTTTTTATCTTCGACGAACCAACAACAGGTTTACACTTTCATGACATTAGAAAATTGTTAGATGCTTTGAATGCTTTGGTCGAGAAAGGGCACAGTGTTTTGGTCGTGGAGCACAATATGGAAATCATCAAGTCTGCGGATTGGGTAATAGACTTGGGGCCGGGTGCTGGGAAGTATGGTGGGAATTTGGTCTTCGAGGGTCGTCCGGAAGATTTGGTTAAGGTAAAGGCATCTTTTACAGGGCAGTATTTGGGGGAGAAGTTGAAGTGAGACACAAAAATCACCATATTATTCATAAAAAATAATCAAAATATTTGCATTTTGAGATATTATTGTTATCTTTGTGCGTAACCTTTTCTGTATCGGTAGGGATAAAAATATAGACCATACATTTCGAAAATAATAACCGATACTTGGATGGATTTTGCCACAAAGTCATAGACTTACTTGCTGTTAGAGTTGGCGCGACCAGCGGGTGTTCGGGGTAGATTCCGATATCGTCAATATTATAGTTATTATAGCAAAGGTTTTTATTGCCGAAGAATTGCGCAAGGTGATGCGGATCCGGTTGTTTTGTGCGGTTCGGGGAGTGAAAGGCTCCTTATACATAATTCTTCTTCTGAAATGTCAGAATTTGAAGGGTCGAGCTTATGGCTTGACGTTGAGACCTCGAAAAGAGGGTTGGTCTCGTGGTTGCTTGGGTGGGTTCCCACCCTACAGGGTGCACATTGTTGCAATTTAAAAATAAAATATATTTTAAATTTCAACAAACCCATTTCACCACAATCTCCCCTCTATGGACACAAGTCCGCAAAGCCCCCCCAGATGCTGTGTCCCCTCCCAACACTTTTCTCACCGCTCCAACTTCCGAATATCCTTCCCCCCATAATTCGCAATATACAAAACACCCCCTTCAAGCAACACATCCGTCGGCTTTTGCACACCCTCCGCAATAATTTGTTGCAAGGCACCTTCAAGGTCATAAACCAACACCCTATTATTTTCAAAATCCGTAATAAAAACCTCCTCCTCACCGACATAAATTCCAGTCGCCGCATTCATCTTTTCTGCTTCCCCGATAATTTGCAAGGCAATCCCTTTTTTATCAAAAACCTGTATACGATTATTATAAGCATCCGCCACGAAAATTTTGCCTTTTGCGATAGCAACATCCGTAGGATAATAAAACTCTCCTTTTGCCTTTCCTTCTTTACCAAAAGTCAACCATTCTTTTCCATCAAAAAACACAATACGATGATTATAAAAATCAGCAATTGCGATTTCGTTGTTCACAACATCCACTCCGGCGGGCGCATCCAGACTGTCTGGCATTTCCAAAACTGTTCGGGTGCCATCCTGAAACTTGATGATCTGATCCGAACCATATTCAGGAATGTAAAGCACACCCTTTTCTTCGGCCAAATGCATCGGCCTTTCAAAATCTGCAACCGTCTGCTTTCGATTTCCTTTTAAATCAACCGCGACAATCTGGTTGTGATCGCCATCCGCAATCCATAGACTCTCCCCTTGCATGGCTAATCCAATTGGGGTGACGTCTCCAAGATCAATAACCCCTGTTTCTTCCCACTTTGGCATACTGATTTCACAAGCAGAAACCGAAAGTAGTACCACTAATACGATATACCAATTTTTCATTTCTTATTTTTTTAAAATGAGACGCCCCTATAACGTAGAGCCGTCCCATTCATTTTTATGACTTATACTAAACGACTAAACCTGCCTATATGACCGTGTCATGCAGGTTAACAGTGGTTTTTCTTGAACCATTGAGGCATTAAGAAAAAACGAGTTGCAAGCTCGTTTAGCTTAACTAAGCTCAACGTCTTAATAGTTTAAACAAAAAAATTCACGTTATAACCTTTCATACTGGCAACATCCCGGCAAGTTCTCATAAGTTTCCTTATCAGCCTTAGCTGTTTTGGTATCATGACCAGAAACTGCAATCGCTTGTTCAATGCTAGATTGGCTTGTATCTCCTACAAACGTTACAGTCAACTCTCTCGTCTTTTTATCCCAAACGGCATTTTGCACACCATTCACCCCTTTAGCTGCTTTTTCGATACGAGCCTTGCACATCCCACAGTTACCCGAAACAAAAAATGTGGTGGTTTCAACCTCACCATCTGCTGCAACAGCCGTTTCCGCTACCGGCGTTGTCTCCACAGTACCATCCGTTCTTTTCACCGCTACACTAACGGGGGTATACCCAGCTTTCTCCACCTGTTTTTCCACCTGTTCAATGCTCAATACCTTATCCATCGGATATAAAAAATTCATCATTCCGGTTTCCATTTCTATTTTTACTTTCTTGATCCCTTTTAATTCTTTGAACTTTTTCTCCAGCCCATAGGCGCAAAATGGACAACCCAGCCCATCAACCTGAACGGTAAATTCATCCATTGTTTTGGACTGTGCAGTAACATGTAAATTATTTGTTACAGAAAATAATATAGCGAAACAAATTACAATGATATTTCTCATTTTATTAGATTTAAAAGTGATTTAAAAAATATACCTCGTTCCCAAAAACAAACTAAAATTTCTTTGCCCTGCTTCTGGAACGGTTTGAATTAAGGGAAACTGAACCGAGGCTTCTACAGTCAGCCGTCCCTTTGCATATTGAATGCCCTGCGCATAAAGCATCAGGTATTCATCAATGGTTGTAAACCAACTACTCTGATACTCAAAGTAGAGGTTCACTTGATTTACGGGATAAGTTGACTTCAACAACGGTAGGCCAAAGCCAAGCTTGTACCGAAATTCATCCATATCATTAGACGGACTCAGGTTGTAGCCCAATTCATTAGAAATTCCATATTTGATACTTTCGTATCCGGCAACAACACCAACATAACTTTGGTAATCTCCGGTACTGATCCCATCTAGATTTAAAGATTTTCCGGTTGGCAAGGTTTGCAGGGTTTTGGCTACTAGTCGAAAAGTTTTGCCCGTTTTATCCTTCCGGTAAAATTGGTACTTTGCCAACAATTCGACATCACCCAATGTTTGTCCTTGCGCCCCTTCTTTGAAGTTGTAAGATACAAACGGGGCATGCACTCCGACTAAAACGTTGGAAGCCGGCAGGTAATGTACCATCAGTGGTACCTTCACGAAGTTACCCGATTCTGTATGCCTGATTTCGGTAAGGGTTTTCACAACCCAATTATTTGCCCCCAACATAATGGGTTTATCCCCAGTTATAGGAGGGCCTTGTGCGAAACTGTTAAAACTGCACACAAAACATAACAGTACACACACAAAACATTTTACATTTTGCATGATGCTACGATATTTAAATAAATAAAAAGTTAAAACCTGTAAACACGTAAGGTAGATGTATTTACAGCACAGTATAACAGGCAGCTATAAAAGAAAGGACTGAATAAGGATAGGAATATCTTTATCCAGGAAAGGAGGTACATAATTTTGATGTGGTATAAAACATTGCCACAAGGAAGATTCCTCTAAAACAAAAGCGGCAACGAATGCAAGTATAAATTGAGACTGCGAGCTAGCAAGTTTTTCTATTGGAATTTTCTGCCTATCAACATCGGGAGATATTTCGATGCTCTTATTTTGACAACAATCCTTTTTGCATTTTCCCACCTCGTCCTGTTTTGATGCAGATGCATGGCAGGTCATTTTCTTTTGCTTGCAAGAATTACTAATTTCATGGCAAGATTTTGCCTTTCCTAACAGACTAAAGCTTTTGAGATTTCCTTGGCAGTAATGCAAATCAATAGAGAACCCCGTTGATGACAAGAGCATCAGGCAGGCCATCAAGCAGGAGATGATTCTATTTGTTTTGCACATTTTCATATCACAAATATATGCACTAAAATCCTCAATTACTAGTTTCTAAAAGTTAATGTTTTCCTAATGAATTAAGAACAAATGCACACATCAAAATGGGGATTGATAACTTGGCTGGGTTAAGTACACCTCATCCGTCAGGGTCTTCATAAAATTAACCAAGTCTTCTTTATCTTGTTCCGTTAACATTAAACCCGTTTGCTGCGTATTCAAAACGGTCAGGTCTGCCGTACTGGAAGTCTTGATACCGGTATTGTAATGCTCCACGACCTCTTCCAAAGTATTGAATCGGCCATCATGCATGTAAGGAGCTGTCACCGCAATATTTCGCAAAGAAGGTACCTTAAACTTCGCCCGATCCGTTGGCTCATTGGTTACCGTCTCTCTCCCTAGATCAACGAATTCCTCATCGGTATCCAGCCCATTATTCATATACAGATCATTCTCGAAATTGGTACCACCATGACAGTGCTGGCAATCTGCACCGGAAAATTCAGGGAAAAACGGATTATATTCTAGAAAATATAATTGCCGTCCACGTTCTTCGCTTTCAGTCAGGGTCACTTCTCCTGCCAGAAATTTATCGTACTTAGAATTATAAGAAACAATACTGAGCATAAACTGTTCTAGTGCAAGCGCCATATTTTCCCAAGTGATTCTCCCATTTTCAAAGGCACGAACGAACTGGTCTTGATACCGCTTTTCGGCCTTCAATTTGTTGACCACATTATCTAAAGTTTCGTTCATCTCCAATGGATCTTGGATTGGTTCTATAGCTTGCTCCCGGAGTGTCTGTACCCGACCATCCCAAAAGAAACCATCGCTATGCCATCCCATATTAAAAATAGCCATAGATTGCCTTGTACCCGGAAGTTCTTCGGCTCCGATGGATAAGCGCAGGGAATCCGAAAAACCAATAGATTGATTATGACAAGTTGCACAGGCCTGCACCTCACCCTTCGATAATAATTTATCATAGAACAACATTCTCCCCAACTCGACTCCCTGAACGGTCAGGGGATTATCCTCCGGAAGATTCGGTGTGGGTAAATTTCCATATTTTAATTCAAAAGGTGTATCATCATAAACCACCGTTTCTTCTATGGGTTCAACAATAACGGTATTATCATCATCCTTGCAACCACTCCATAAACAACAGGATAAAATAATCAAGAAAGATAATCTTCGCAACAATACAATCACATTATTTTTTAAAAATAGGGTTTTGCAAAAAACTTTCATCTGTTAATGATTTTAAAAATAAAACAAGCGCTTCTTTTTCATACTCCGTCAAATCCATCGGAGCAATTAATTCACTTTTATTGGGATGCATAGCCCCACCAGAAACATAATGCTCTACAACATCTTCCAATGTTGCGAAAGAACCATCATGCATATAAGGAGCTGTTTCGGCGATGTTCCGTAGCGTCGGTACTTTGAAACGGGCTATATCCGTCGAGTCACCAGAAAACCGGAACCTTCCCGAATCCGGATAGTTTTCATAAAGACCATTATTTTCAAAAGCATAATTGGTAAAATTAAAATCAGCATGACAAGTGGAGCAATTTGTTTTTTCACTAAAAAAAAGTGCCAGACCCTGTTTTTCCTTCTCCGACAATACAGCTGATTTTCCCTGATAAGAATATTGGTCATACCGGCTGTTCCCACTCAGGAGACTGCGTTCGAAGCAAGCCAATGCTCTCGTGATAACAAAATGGTCGGGAGGCCGATCGTAGGCCAATTTACTGCGCTCGACATAATCTGGAATACGAGCCAGTCGTTCTGCAATAAGGACAATATTAAAATCAAACTCATTGTGCTCCTGAATCGGAACAAGGACTTGCATTTCTAACGTGGGTAAGCCGCCCTCTCTGGTAAAATATGGATGATAGGCAACATTAGCTAAGGTTGGTGTGTTGCGGGTACCCAGTCGATTTTCAACACCATCACTAAAAGCCATTCTATCACTAAAAGCCAGCTTAGGCAAATGACAATCTGCACAACTGATAGAAGAATCAGCCGACATAACAGGGTCAAAAAAAAGCTTTTTACCCAACTCCCAACGAGCTATCGAAAAGGCATTATCTTCGGGGAAATCGACAGGCGGAAAACCCGCTGGAATTTCCATCAAAGCAGGGAAATGCAATAGTGTTGCGACCTCATTTTTCTGACAAGCGACAAGACAAGCAAGGCACAAGAAGCAACCATATTGCATTACCCGAAGAATCATATTCAATATTATTATATTTTCACCATGAGCTTCTTAGTCTGAATGACTTTACCGTAGTTGGCCAAGCTTACAAAGTAAAAACCGGCTTTAGTTAAATTTCTAGTCGCCTGATTTTGGTTTTTCTCTAAGTCAAACCGATCAACATTTCTACCCAAAGCATCCGTGATGATAATTTCAAATTGGGTATTGGAAGGAACGGTATAATTCAAATTAAAGACGCCACCATAGCTTGGGTTGGGATAAACACTAAAAAACTCATCTTCAGCAATTTCGATAATCCCAGCCGATAATGCTGCCGGCGTAAAAACATAATCCCTGAAATTTTCAAGTAAAACAACAGCGTCCCCGAAGCCACCATGCACCACCATCCCAGCGGAAAGGTCAACATTCTTCATCGCTTTAGCATAATCAGCATCCAGTTCGATGAGTACGGCTCCATTTTCAGCAGTTAAGGAAACCGGAATCTCCGTCATAAAATAATTCTCATCTCCCAAGGCATGAATCTCATAAGTCTCACTAAGGTTGTTACCGCTTTTGCCCTCCATGGCTACAAACCGATAACCGCCTGCCCAGCCCCAGTGCATGGAAGGAAGCTGCGGGGCCAGTGGATGATCGGCGGCATAAGCGGCAGGATCAAGATGGTTGAATGCTTCACTCACCCCGATATGGAACCTGACGGCCTGAATATTGGTAACATCAAAATTACCAAGCGCCACTGCTGTTGTTTCTGATGCATCAGCCAAAATCCAAAGATCATCAACTGTTGTTGTCACATTGTCGTCATGAAGCAGGCTAATTCGGGAAATGTAATATTCCAGCCGAGCAACATTAAAGTCATTGTCCAGATTATTTTGGGTTGACATACCTATTCCAAAAGTACCATCACCCAGCTTATGATTAATTTTCAGGGTAACATCTGTTTGGGCAAAGCCAGTATAGGTAAGGCCAAAAATAAAAAGGAAGAAGAGTATATTTTTTTTCATCTTACATTATTTTTTTAGGATGATTTTGTTTTGTAACAAATATACGAATTATTTCTATTCAATTAATGTTTTACATTGATCTATTATCCTAAATATGCCTGTAGCAGACAAAATTGCTATAACATTAAAGCTTCCGGTTCCCGGATAATAAAACTTGATCTTGTATATGTGATACTATTTTCCTTTTTCAGTTTCGCCAAAGTCGTACTCACATTTTGCCTCGAAACCCCTAGGTATGTGGCCATATCTCCCTGAACAGGCATGAAGGGAATATGGATACCATCATCGCGAATCACCCCCGTTCTTCTTCCAATCTCCATAATAAGCCCAATGATAATCTGCTCAGTCGATTTTTGAATCTTATCCTGAAACCGATGATACGTTATCGTCTCTCGTGATTGCAATACCTGCAAAATAGATTTTGCCAATTCAGGATCATTGCCAATACTGTGGCATAACTTTATTGCATTTAAAGCTTTTAGTTTACATTTCAAACTGATGACCTCTGCAAAATTGAAATATTGTTCTTCCCCAATCACCCCCTCAAGGCCAAATATTTCATGATCGAAAATGAAGTACTTCAGAAATGTTTTGGCTCCGTAATGTTTGTAAATCTTTACGGCACCTTCCTCTACAAAAAAGACTTGCTCACTATCCTTATTGGGCATATAAATCAAGTTTCCACGAGCATAGACCTTACTTTCTTCCTCATGAAAAACATGATGAAATTTATGTAATAGATTATTATTCAAAGTTAGTTCTGTTATTATTTGGTTACTCAATTTTGTTGAAACTCACCTATACAAATAGGCTATATCCAACAATACAAACACAAAAACCCACTACAAAACTTCTATGCGTTTTGAGTAGTCAAAAACAAGTTGCTAACAGAGAAAAACTTGATAAGCTATCGGTATGTCTTTTATGATAGGGGGAGGCCAATAACTGGCAAAATTAAAAATATTCGTAAGGGGAACTGATTTGAAATAACTTGCAATAAAGGGGATTGCAATCAATATTTTTTTTACACCAAGAATGGTAAAATAAGGAGGAACATGAAAAGGAGAATCAACATCTAGCAGAACAACATGTTTGCTGTTTTTGCAACAACCTTTTCCAGAATGGGCTTCATGGTCGGCAAGCTTTACTGCTTTTTGAAGGCAAGAAGTTGTTTTTTTACGCATACAACACCCCGTCTTAGCTTCTAGAATTTCTTGACAGGATTTAGCCTTACCTAAAAAACTGATACGTTGTAATTCTTTCTTGCAATAATGAGCATCGACAATAAGACCGCAGGATGTCAGTAACATCCAAAAGGCCATAAAAAAGGCGAACCCCTGATATGTATTGCTCCTTGCCTGCATAAATCAATAAGTAGTATCTTAGCAAAGATACGCATAAACTTATTGAATGTGTAAAAATTGAATCGAAATTTTTAAATTCAGGCATAAAAAGGACGCCCATTTACAAAAATCTATTTACGTGTTTTTAAGCTTGCATAAATATTCGCTGCAAATAACCTCCAAGAAAATTCATTATTGTTGCCGTAAAATTTTCTCCCTTAATTCCATTTCATGAATAGTACTTAAAACATCTTTATCTTCTTTAGCCTTCAGGAATACCGCAAGTTTTTGTGCAGCATTACTTTTCTTTGTCATCAATGTCAACCGAGAAGTGTCTTTATTTTGTTTTTTACCTGCGAGGAATCGGAGGTGTCTATAATATAAATCCGCAAGGCCGATAATACAATCATAATTTTCTGGCATTATCTTATTAGAAAGGATATAGTTTTCTTCGGCAATAACAAAATACTGTTCTTTTTGCACATCACTTAAAGCATCTTGTTGATAAGCTTGATGATAACACTTTGCCTTGAGGTAATTCATCTCGTAGATTTTACGATCATAACGTTTCGTCCCCAGATCAATTTCAGCAAAAGCTTGTTCCCAAAAACCGATACGTAGTAAAGTCTCTAGGTTCAATTTATAAACCGCAAAAGATTCGGGAAACAGTAAAGTAGCATAGTCCAATGTCTCGACGGCCTTCAGGGTATCCCCTAGATTCAAATAAAAATCACTGGCCCGTTCGTAAACCAAAATATCCGATGCACCTAATTCGATCAACTGTTCGTATATTTTTGCAACATTAGCTGTGTCACCATTAATTTCTGCTGCATGAACCCCAGCAAAAACGAGGGCGGTATCCAACATTCCAAATTGCTGCTCACATGCAAACTCATTACAACGGAGCGCTCTTTCTATACTCTTTGCAAAACGTTTTTCTTTTTTTAAATCAAGGTACCTATTGGCAATGATATGGATAAAATGTTCGAGTTCGTTCAACCGCTCTGCCGCAATAATACTATAACATTTTCCCTGCATTAACCAAGATTGCTGATAAGCATTAATGGCATTATCCAATAAAGAATCCAGTGCATAATACCCTGCATCATCTTTTAAACGCACTTCTTTAACTTTATGAAAATAAGTTCTCCGATTAGCCTCCCCCAGCCAGAACCAAGCCTCCGACAGCTCCAAGGTATCTGCCTGAGCAATTCGCTTTTGACTGATCATAATGGCCTTGTCAAACTTTCTTTTATCTAAATATTTTTTGGTTTTCTTAAAATGATTTGACTGGGACATGGCACCATAAGCACCAATACTGCACAGACACAGCAAGAGGAGTAGACGTTTCATAATGGTATGTATTATTTGCCTTTTGAATTACCAAAAGACGGCCCTAGTTTTATTAATATGTCATGGTTCTTACGATCATTGGCCATAAATATAATCTCACAGATCTATGGCTTATTACAATCAATACGAAACTTTCACAATAAAGTTGGCTTTTTCAGTAAAAAATATTCCTGCAAATAAACTTCTGAAAAACTATTCAAAATAAATCTAATTTTTTAGTTTTGATCTTCACCAGAGAATATCTACTTAATAAAACGAAATGGCACAGCAAACCAGTTTATTTTCAGAACGTTGCGTATTGTCTTCAGGCATAAGGGCTGCAACAGTTGTTATAGAAAATGGAAAAATTGCAGCTGTATTTCCAAGACAAAAAAAAGTAATTGGCCAATTCCATGACTTCGGCAACAGCCTGATCATGTCAGGTATTATTGATGTTCATGTGCATTTAAATGAACCCGGTCGAACCCATTGGGAAGGCTTTGCTACCGGAACAAAGGCTGCACTCGCCGGTGGAATTACGACCATAGTGGATATGCCACTCAACTCGACGCCCGTAACCACAACGGCCACGGCTTTGCAAAAAAAACAAATAGCAGCAAAACAAAACGCGCTAATTAATTGCAAATTTTGGGGTGGACTAATTCCTGAAAATCACAATGATCTGGAAGCATTGCTTGAAGCCGGTGCTTTAGGACTCAAGGCTTTTTTGGTTCATTCCGGCATTGATGATTTTCCGAATGCAACAGAAGCAGACTTGAGGAAAGCCATGCCAATATTAGCAAAGCATGATAAACCACTACTGGTTCACTGCGAGGTAGATTTGGAAGAAGATTATGGTCAAGCATTACGGGAAAATCCAAAAAGTTATCAGGCTTACTTAGGGTCACGCCCCAAGGAGATGGAAAACAAAGCCATTGCGATGCTTATCCGTTTGTGCCGAGAATATAGATGTCGCTGCCATATCGTTCACCTAGCATCGGAGGAAGCTTTACAGATGATTGCAGCAGCCAAAGCAGAAGGTCTCCCCCTCACTGTTGAAACGTGCGCGCACTACCTTATTTTTACAGCAGAGCAAATTTCTGATGGAGAGACCCAATTTAAATGTGCTCCTCCTATTCGTACCTATTACACAAGGGAAGCACTTTGGAAAGGCCTTAAAGATGGCTTGATTGATTTCATTACAACAGACCACTCCCCTGCTCCACCAGAACTCAAGTCATTGGAGGAAGGTAATTTTATAGAAGCATGGGGAGGCATTGCCGGTCTTCAATTTTTATTGCCAGCGGTTTGGACAGCAGCGAGGAACAGGGATATTCCCCTAGAGAAAATTGCCGTATGGCTTTCGGAAAAACCAGCAGTATTTATTGGCTTACAAGATAGCAAGGGTAAAATTGAAATTGGATTTGATGCAGACCTAGTCGTTTGGCAACCCGATGCCAGTTTTACAGTTACCAAAGATATTATCGAGCACAAGCATAAAGTTTCGCCCTACGAGGGGATGGAATTATTTGGTGTAACGGAAGCAGTCTTTCTAGCAGGGGTAAAGATATAGCCGTAGCAACATTATTATTACATAGCAAAACCAAAAAGATGAATCCTAATATATTTTCAGCTTTATCAATTACATCCTTTACACAAAAAAATCTATCTTATTATCTCTTCATTATAATCTGTTCTATTTTTTTTTCCTGTAGAGGAGAAATAAAAAAACCAGAACGAGAAAACAATCCTACAGCAGAAATCAAGATCGTAGATGAACAACAGGTAGAACGGGAAATAATTAGGTGTTATAAAGCTGCTACACAACATACCTTAACCAGAAATTGGAGTTGGTTTCAGGCTTGTAATGCCGTAGAAAATTTCCTATTAGAGAAAAGTTTGCTGAATGGAACAACGAAAAAAGATTATCAGGATTTTATACAAAGAATAAAAAAAGATCCTACATTTTTCCCAACGAAACTATATCGACAAGATATTACGGATCAGCATATTGACCTCAGCAGGCCCAGCTTAATCTCCAACGCACTAAAATGCCCTATACGAGCGATTACACATCTTAACTATACCGGGGAAAACTCTTTAGCGGATTATGCAAATTTTTTAATCAAACACGACAAGACAACCCTTTACAATTTCGATACTCTGGAAAAAGCATTGGCCACAATTAAGCAAAAAGATTTTGGGAAACCAGCTCTGCGTACGTCGTTTATTACTTTACTCCATGCTATGTTGGAATAAAATTTCAGCTAGCAAAAAATTATCAATATGGCAAATTCTTTAGAAAAAAATAACAATGATCCTTCATTTACGCAATTGACAGACCTTGCAGCAGAAAGGCTCGGCGGGAAAGTGCGCTATGCAACGGATGATTTCTTTGCAGAAAAAGAAAATCTGATCAAACCCGGCAGGGGCATCTTTATCCCAGACAAATATACGGAACGGGGCAAATGGATGGATGGATGGGAAAGCAGACGCAAACGAACCCCCGGGCATGATTGGGCCATTATTCGGTTAGCAGTTCCCGGGATTATTCATGGATTTGATATTGACACCAATCATTTCTTGGGTAATCACCCTCCATTCGCATCCGTTGAAGCCATTCAGCTGGATACAGAACCGGACATTTTTGATCTACGGGAAGGAGATTTTACTTGGACGGAAATTTTACCAAAATCTCCTCTTAACCCGGGAAGTCAAAACTTCTACCCTACTAAATCAGAATCCTCATGGACACATCTAAAATTACATATCTATCCTGATGGTGGTGTTGCCCGATTCCGAGTTTATGGAGAAGTTTCCAAAGATTGGTCTACCGTGTCAAAAGATACGATCATTGATCTGGCCAGTGCCAGACTTGGAGGAAAGGCGATCCTCTGCAACGATATGTTTTTTAGCGCTATGGGCAATTTGATCATGCCCGGACGGGGTGTGAATATGGGGGATGGCTGGGAAACCAAAAGAAACAGAACCCCCAATAATCGAGACTGGGTTATTTTAAAGCTCGCGCATCCCGGACACATCAAAAGGGTTTTGCTAGACACCTGTCACTTTAAAGGCAATTATCCAGACAGTTTTACGCTCGAAGCGTGCTTTGCAACAAACGAAGAAGATGTAAAGAAAGACCAAGTCAGTTGGCAGTCCCTTATTGCCCGAACTAAATTACAAGCCAATCACGAGCATTACTTTGTAGATGAAGTCCAAGAAATTGACAAAGTCAATTATGTAAGGCTCAATATTTTCCCAGATGGCGGTGTTAGTCGATTACGATTATTCGGTCATATTCACTAAAGTTATCCATATCCAGCAGAGAAAAAAAAAGTGAATTTTTTTCTCTGTTTTTTTTATCATCAACAATATACTTTTAAACAACAAAAAATCGTCTCAAGACAATAAAATCCACCCAAACGCTACATATACACAACAATAAAAATACAAATTCACTGCCCCTTATTTACCTTTAAAAACCTCTATTAAATTCTGCATAATATTTGTACCCTCCAAGCAGAATATGGTTAAATATCATATTATTATCTAAAAACATGCGATTGCATTAAAACACATAATACATTCTAACAAATACGGCTACACATATACAAACAAATGCAAATAAAACAAAACCTCAGATGTAAAACATAACACTATTAACACAAAAACTACAATACAACGAACCTCCCCAAAGCATGTTATATTAAACCCGGCATAATAAAAAGAAAACAAATGTACGAGAAAAAAAAGGTCGGACTCATGGTCTTACGTATTCTTCTCCTCTTAATTCTCCAAGGGGTTGGCTCTCTACATCTGATCAGTAGTGCGAAAGGAAACTTCAAAGATTCCTATGCTACAACATATGCTTCTTGCAACAACACGAACTGCGAAAATACGGAAACCTTTCATCCTCAGGATAATATACTGCCTTTTCCTCAAATAGCACAGACCGTAGCTCCAGTTACGATCAATGTCATGATTTCTACAGGTAATGATGATGCAGAAGAAACTACAAGTACCGGAAGCATTGCACTAGGCAGTTCCATATTGGAGATGGTTGATAAAAGTGGGACGACCAATCAGCTAGTTGGATTGCGATTCCAAAATATAAATATCCCTACAGGGGTACACATTACCAATGCCTATATTCAATTCTCGACACACAGCTCCAGTACTGACGCAGCTTCTTTAAGCATACGTGGGGAAAATGTTGGAGATGCTACTGGCATCACAACAACAGCCTATGATATTTCTAGTCGCCCTATGACGACCGCAAGTGCAGCATGGTCTCCCCCAGCCTGGAATACTAGCGGGGAAAGGGGGCTTAACCAACAAACATCTAACATTTCGAATGTGATCCAAGAAATTATCAACCGGGGAGATTGGGCATCTGGTAACGATATACTCCTTGTCATTAGCGGAGCAGGAGAAAGAAGGGCCAGATCCTACAATAACTCATCGCTAGAAGCACCCGAACTTATTATCACGTATGATACAGAGTTCGTCTGTCCTAACCCCCCTATTGAAATTGGTAATTATGTCTGGGAAGATACGGATGGAGATGGCATCCAAGAAGCTGGCGAACCGGGCATCCCCGGTGTTACCGTTCAACTATTCAGCGATAGTGGCACCTTGCTTGCCACAACAGAAACAGGCCCCGATGGCAATTATTATTTTTCTCATGCTGGCGACCCATCACAAACTTGGATCAGTCCGGCAGATAGCGTGCTCGAACATTCTGATTACTATGTTGTCATTGAAAGCACCCAATACTCTAATAATGTATTTACATTTAATAATAATTTTTATACCCTTACGACTCCAGACACACCTGGAGGACAAAATGCAGACCTCATAGACAGTGATGCAACCACAAGCACATCGACCCCTAGCAATGCATTCGATGATTTACCAGCGACTTCACTGACCACCGGTATTTGGGGATGTTCCGACCATAGTGTTGACTTTGGCCTAGTCCCTTATGATTGCGTCGTAAATCCAGATACAGCCCCACAACCCGGGAATATTTGCACCGGAGCTGTCCATACTGTTGATGGCAACCCGTCTGGAGCATCCGGAATTTTTATAACACATGCATGGACAGACTTAGGCACTGGTAGCGCAACAGGTTATACCCTAAGCGATACGACATCACAAATTCTGACCCTAGATGCAACTGCTACCACTGTTGGCACAATAGCCTTACAGTACGCCGTGACGGATCAAGATTTTTGTAGGACAATAGATACTTTGGTCATCACACTGGAAGAAATAACTGCAGCAACGGTAACCAATATTGTATGTGATAATAACGGCACCACCGATGACCCTACGGATGATACTTTTACCTTTACGTTGAATGTTAGCGGAACGGGAGTAGGAGGCTGGCGAGGGCTTGGCCAATCCGGTCAATTCAATCAGGATGTATTGATGGGGCCTTTTCCTGTAAGTGGAGGCGATATCGACGCGAACATTACCAATGATTTTTGTAATACACAATTACCTGTAAATGTTGCAGCACCGGATGCATGCTCCACAGAAACGGAATGTGATATACCCACTATTATCAGAGAAAGTTTTTGTTGTCAGAATTGCCCAACGGGAAACATTCTATTATCAACCTCTAACCACGAATATTATAACATTCCTACCGAGGAAAACATTGCCCTAAATAAGCCGACTCAAGTTTCTAGTCGACCTAGCTTAATACGTTCCAACTCGTCTTTTGCTGTTGATGGTATTACAAACGGGAACATTAATAGTAATCCAGATTTGGTCATTACAACAATGGAAGAAACGCCTTGGTGGGAAGTCGATCTCGTTGGAAATTTCAGCCTTACAGATATAAACGTATATGGCAGAACAGATTGCTGCGCCACAACAAACTACGATTACACCATAATAGTCTCAAACACCCCCATTTCAAATTATAACCTAGCGACAGTATCTTCACAGCCCGGCATCAGTGTTTTCACACACAGTCAAACTGGAGGAGGGAACTTCACCATAACTGCCAACAGAGCTGGTCGATTTATCAGAGTTTATTTACAAGGCACGAATCAACTACAACTTGCAGAGGTAGAAATTATGGGGGTTAGCCATTCCAATACGAATCCGTATACCTACAGTTGGGATAATCCTTCTATAGGCAATCAGGCAAATCCGGATTGTTTGGCTCCCGGTGTTTATACCGTAACGATTACGGATAGTACTACGGGCTGCCAGACCGTCGAAAGCATTGTTATAGATTAAGATAAAATCTTATTACAAACATCGCCCGCTGTTTATCAAACACATAAACCAATTTAACTTGTTGAATGTCGTAAACAATATTTTAACATGAGCAAACTAGATATAGTTACTTGTTTGGCTTTGTCCTTTCTGTTCATCAATTTGTGCAGTTTTCGGTATTCAGATCACACTTTGGATGACGATGATTGCTTGGAGTATGCAGCACAGTACACACTTTGTTACACAGACACGGATACGGATATAGAAAGAGAAGAAACTTTCCTTCACTATAGCAATGAAGCTAACGAGGCATCCATGATGTCATCTACGGATATAGTCATGTATGTTCCACTTCCAGAAAATGAATTGCGGACAGTTTTCCACAACTTTACCGATGCCGTATACGAACCAATAGGGCGGTATATGAAAACCATTATCTCTATATCTCCTACGGAAAATAATACAATCATTTATTATGACCACTGGGAAGATGGTTACGAGCTTGATCCCAAAAACCCGACACAAATCACCACGGAAATCTGGGGAGA
The DNA here is from genome assembly GCA_020627865.1 of Saprospiraceae bacterium. GTDB lineage: Bacteria > Bacteroidota > Bacteroidia > Chitinophagales > Saprospiraceae > JAHDGC01. Next base: position 20,741 of record JAHDGC010000008.1, read on the forward strand.
TCAAAGTAGTGCTACAGGCGTCCCACCTGGTTCCACAACGGACTTGATCAATTCCGGAGATGTTATTGCTCTAGAGAACAATATTCGGCTTCCTAGAAATCCAGATCGCATCCGATATGATAGCAGGGACAAAATTACGTCCACAAAATTCATCGCATTATCCAAATCCGGATATGCATTAATCCCAGGTCCCGTACTGGCAGGCTCGGTAGAAGTTATAGATACCTCTGCCTACGGCACGTTTTACGAAATGCCCATGGGCGAGTCATTCTTCTTTAATGATATGTTCGAGCATGTATCCCTATTTGTTATGGCTTCTCAAAACGAAACAGCCATTGAAATTGACACCAATGGAGATGGCACTCCAGATGTTACGACAACCATCAACGAGGGAGAGAATTATTTTCTACAAGGCCGAACCGCTTGGTACTATCCTCCGGTGATACGGACAGGCGCGACGATTACCTCCAACAAGCCCATACAAGTACATATGGTAACGGGAGATTTGGGTGGTTATTACGAAACCCGTTTCTTTACCCTTTACCCAAAAGATTTATGGGATAATTGTTATTACAATCCGGTGGGAACTACTGTACTAGATGATCCTACCCATGTTATGGTATACAATCCTAACCCACATTCTATTACAATCCTTGTCAACACGCTTACTGGCTCCAGCTCTTTTTCTATTGCGCCCAAAAATGTCTATGAATATGAAATGCCCTTTAACTCTGGGGCACATTTTTATACAACAGATCCATCGGATACCTTTTTTGCCATAGCCGTTGTGGATGCCAATGGGGATGAAAACTCATCCCATGATTGGGGCTTCACACTTTTACCCGAACAATATCTTTCTTGTTCCGGTGTCGTCGGTTGGGGGCCCGGAAATGGTGATTTGAGCGGCAATGGAAACCCGATATGGGTAACAGCAATCGAAGAAACGATTGTCTATGCTGATTTTGACAACAATCCTTACACGGGAGATCTAGTAGACCCAGAAGGCAACCGGTATGATCAAGCTTTCCAGATTGTTCCATACGAATCTATTAAAATTTTTGACAACAGTGACAATGACCAAACGGGTGCTAGAGTTTACACTTTGAATGGTGCTCGTATTGCTATCGCTTGGGGACAGGATGCTTTAAGTGCTGAACCCGGAAACCCTTACCTTGATCTCGGAACAACCGTCCCGCCGGAGCAAAAAATTGTTGCTGTAAAGCGGGCTGAAATTTCTAATGATGCAAATGGAAACGGCATGGTTGATCCTGGAGATGAAATCACTTTTTATCTTCATCTATCTAATCAGTCTCTTCAAACAGAGCCTGAGGTGTATATTACGGATACAATTCCTACGGGACTTACTTATGTGTCCAACAGTACGACGCATAATGGAACAAGTATTCCGGATGATACAGGTTCTGTTGTTTTCCCCTTGTACGGGGGCTATTATCTGGGTGATGTGATGCCCTATCAATTTGATACCATCACTTTCGTTACGACAGCCAACCCGGATATTTTCGGACTTGCGGAATTAAAAAACAGGTTTTATGCCATCAGTGATGAAACGGATACCTTGACGGCAAGTGTGGAATTAACCATCAATCAGATTGCGGCCTCTTCCTGTGTTTTAGATTTTACCGATGCCGATGGTGCTCCCCAGTCTGGCTACGAAGAAAACGCCCCCGTTTGTGTTTCTATCGACGATGATGACAGCAATACCTCCAACAATAGTATAGACTCGATCTTGGTCACTATTTATAATCTCGTTAGTAATGATTGGGAAACCATAACACTCCTAGAAACAGAGCTAACCTCTGGCATTTTCAGAACCTGTATTAACTCATCTGCCTCTAGCGGGCAACTCCCTGAAGATGGCACCTTATATGCGGTATCTGGAGATTTGCTCAGCGCGACCTATGTGGATCAAATTTTCGAGGATGCTTGTAGCGAAACTTCAGGCATCGTCCTCATTAGTGCAGTCAAGCAACTTTACTTGACAGCAGAACTTGGCCTAGACCGGATTGACCCCGTAGCTTCTGGCGATGGCACCACGAGTATTGCAGTAATGCCCTCTGGCGCAGGTGGTTCCCTCACCTTTACTCAGACCCCTGGGATGTGTCAGGATTTTCGCCTTCCGCAAAACAGCATTATCGGTGCAAGTGCTTTTATCCATGTTACAGGTGGCACCATGCCTGCCAACCCCGATATTCAAGCGATCCTATCCTACGGGAATACCACTATCCAGCCCCTCGTTAATCCTTTGGTAACCTATACACCAGGGAATGCTATTCGTACCGTTCGCGATGAGTTTGATGATATGGATTATGGCCTAAATCATGGGTACACGCCTTGGTCAACGAATTGGATTGAAGTAGATGAAGTTGTCGTCTCTCCTAGTGCTGGATTGATTACCATTACAGACGATCAGTTACAGTTTGTGGGAGACAATGCATTGAGTCCTTACATCTTCAGGCAGGTTGATCTTTCGGGAACTCTAAGTGCCACGCTTACTTATGATATTTCAGGCTCCGGAACACTGGATGCTGGGCCAGATCAATTTGAAGTTAAGGTCTCAAACGATGGCGGTTTCTCCTGGACAACCTTACAGAGCTATAGTGGTAATGCTGACGCATCCGAAAGCTTTGATATATCCGCTTACATTTCTTCCAATACTTCTGTAGGGTTTAATGTTAGCAATGGCGTACAAGGCGTCGGAGAATTTTATACCATTGACAATGTAAATATCGAATATGTGCTCAATGGTTCCATGCCAACCCTCCTAACTTGGGATGCCATTTTACCTTCTAACGTCAATATTCCGCCAGGTGATTCTATAAGTGTTGAATTTGTGAATAATGAGGCTGGTGTGGATTTCAACATTCTTTACGATAGTGATACCAGAAATTCCTTTTTGGATTTACCAACTTCTACCATCATCACCATCAATAATTTATCGCTTTATGATGCGCCCTACCCCGACGGAAACTTTGTGTTGAGTGCTCGCCCCAATGATGATATATGTGTTCGCACAACGGTCGGCGACCCGTTCGGAACTTATGATATTAGCGAAACGGATTTACAACTGGTCTCTCCTTCCAATGATACCGTTCAGATTATTCTAACCGATGCAGATACCATATACACCAATGGCTGTGAGAAAGTTTATGAATATTGTTTCAATGTTGGGAATGAACTCGGGCGTTATGATATACAGACTGTTGCTCATGAGGGACTGGAAGAAACTATTGTAGATACAGTAACCACGTCCATCAATGTTACACTTACAGACCTCGGTTCTCCTTGTACTTTAATTTTTACGGATACCGATGGTAATGAACAACAAAATTATGATGCCAATGAAACCCTATGCGTCGAGTTGAGTGATACCGATAAAAACAGTGATCCTTTTGCAATAGATACGGTTGTAATTGTCCTCAACAGTATCGGGGAAGATACAGAAACGGTCATTGCATTAGAAACTGGTAATTCTACCGGAATATTCCTAGTATGTCTTCCGACAAACAATACACTTGCAGGATCACACGAAGATGGAACGCTTTATGCACCTCAGGGTGTTTTGATCGAGGCCATTTATATTGATAGCGAGTACAGTAACGATATTTGTATTGTAAACGCACTCATCAATTCTGACATTCCAGACGTTTCGTTGGCTAAAAGGTTGACAAGTCATAGTGACAGTACCGCAATTTTATCGGATCCTCTTCAGTTTGATATCATCGTTGCAAATCCAGGGATAACTATTGTCCCTGTCGTTGCTTTGTTCGATGAGTTTGATGAGACTTGCGTCCAATTCGATTCTGCGAGTATCACGCCAGACTATATCAATGGCGGCATCCTAAATTGGCACAATGTCGGCCCTTTACAACCCGGCGAACATATTGTTGTCAGTACTTACTTTACAGCTATAGATGTTTGTGCCCCCACCATTAACGAAGCATTTATTGATGCCATTGATGTAAACAATACGCCCCTAACGGATGGCCCAGATTCGGCTTCCGTCAGCATCACCAACCCTAGCGTTATTGTCAATAAAACTTTAAACTGCTATACCGGTGCTCCTTTCCAGACCACCGATGTTTTAGATTATGAAATCTATATCGAAAATACAGGAACTACAATAATCACCACTTTACCGCTCTCGGATTTCAGTAGTGATTATTGTCTGGAATTGATTCAAGCTAGCCCCATACAACCGGATGCCGTCGGAGGGGGAACGGTACTCTGGTCTAATCTTGGGCCGTTGGCTCCCGGAGAAAGCATCAATATAACAGCGAGTTTCCGAGCCATACGTGCTTGTGATCCAGCAAATAATGTTGCCGATGTATCTTATGCCATAGACGAAAACGGTGACAATGTTCCTCCTGTACAAAGTGAAGTTTCGATATTGGTAGAGGAGTATCATGACAATCTCAACATTTCTACACCAACCATCTGTATCGGGGAAGATGCGGTGGTTATACTCAGTCATTCAGAAGTAGGCACGACTTACCAACTGCAAACCGTCGAAACCGATAGTCTTGTTGGTACACCGGTTCCCGGAAC
>JAHDGC010000711.1 GCA_020627865.1 Saprospiraceae bacterium
TTCTTCATAAGTAAAACGTTTATCTGAATGAATAACACATTTCCCAAACCACTCGTCCACCAATTCTAGTTTATTATTAAAGGTGAAGATAGCTGAGAACACCAATCTATCTTCATTGGGCATTAAACTACACAACTTATTTGATAGGCGTTCTGGGAGCATGGGAATGCAGCGATCAACGAGATATACAGAAGTAGACCTATCGAAAGCTTCTTTATCAAGAACTGTGTTTGGCTTTAAGAAATGGGTGACATCGGCAATATGAACACCAATTATAATTTCTCCATTATCTTGTTCTTCGTATGAGATGGCATCATCAAAATCTTGAGCGGTATCTGGGTCGATAGTAAAGGTTAACGTCTTTCGAAGATCTTTCCTTTTCAGTATTTCTTCTTCTGGAATTTCTTCTGCGAAGCTATCTGCTTCTGTTAATGCGGCTTTAGAGTGTTCTGATAAAAATCCATTTTCCATCAATATGGACTCCATACTCCAATCATGACTATCAATATTCTTATAAACCCTTTCAACCTTTGCCCAAAGTGGATCTCCTAAGTTGTCGGGCCAGTTTGTAATCTTTAGTAAAACTCGATTTCCCTCTTTGGCTTTCTGCAGATCTTTTACAGGAATATTTATTTGATTAGAAACTTTACGGGAAGCAGATGTGGCGATGGCGTAGTTCTTTTTATGCTTACTTATTTGTGCCAACAAGTGCTCTGTATTTCGTTCAAGGATCTTTAGTATTCGGCCTTCTGGTTTCCTTCCTTTTTTCGCGCTTACTGACACCTCAACAAGGTCTCCATTAAAAGCACCTTTGAGATGCTTTGCTGGCACATATACATCAGAGCTTAGGGCGTCAACCAAAATATAAGCCGCTCCAGATTTTATTGTTTCGACTGTTCCAGTATATGTGGACTTTCCGGCTATAGATTTATTCTTATTTGAGAGTTTGTGTTTTTTGTTCAAAACGAATTTGAATTCGCTTACTCTACGAATAATATCTTCTTGATGCAGGGATTCAAGCGCCGACCTTAAGCTGTCTTTGTTGGCTTTGATCTTAAGTTTCTTCTGGAGTTGTCCTGCGTTTAGTCGTTTCTTGGGGTTTTTTAGAAAGTAGTTTAGGACAGCGGACTTTATCACAGCAGGTTTGCTCTTTCCTGAGCGTTTATTTCTTTTTCTTGGCATAAAGTGAGTTATTAATCGATGGTTCCGTCTGGCAAAACCTCGAATTGAAAGTTGTTGGTATTAGTTGGGTCAAAAGTGTTTTTTCCGTCTGATTCTCCAACAACGGTATAGACACACAAATCTTTGTCTATCGTGGCGACGGATTTGCGTACACTATCTCCATTTGAAATCATCCCGGCTATTACTTTTTTATTAATGAGGTTTCCATCCTCATTAATGGTAGCTAAAAAGTATTGGTGAGCAAGCAGACTTCCTTTCCAATAAATTAGGATATGAAACTTATGTGCTGTTTCAATTTGACAACAGGGGACAATTTCTGAATATTCATCCAAATCACCCCACAATGGCATGAACTTGGCAATTAATTCTCCAGGTATGGGCTTGTTTGCTGAGCTGAATTGAATAATAATCTCATCCGAAATCGTTATTGGTGGTTCTACTGTAGGAAACAATTCAATGAGGTCTTCAGTCTGTTTCACTAGATTCTTATTCATCGATGCAAAATTAGGCTATTTAAATGTTCCAAAATTGATTGTTTGAATTAGCGACAATCTCGGACAGGTTTATCACCGCAATAATCTAGATTTAATCTAAATAACTTATTTTTCCGCTTAAATAAGGACTATCCTTATTTTTGAATAAAGCAAAACGATCTAAAATGAGGTGGTTTATTGATTTTCTCACTTCTAGCATAGGAAAAAAACTCGTAATGAGTTTGACAGGCCTATTCCTTATCAGCTTCTTAGTTGTGCATTTAATTGGCAATCTTCAATTATTAATCCCCGATGGTGGGAGGCAATTTAATATTTATGCCAAGTTTATGACAACCAATCCTGTTATCAAGTTTCTATCTTTTGGGTTATATGGAGGAATACTTCTTCATGCCGTTCAAGGGATATTACTCGTAATGAGTAACAAAAAAAAGAAAGGAAGCAATTATGCTGTATCAACACTAGACAATGGCAGCTGGATGTCAAAGAACATGGGTCTATTGGGACTTCTGATTTTATTTTTCCTTTGTGTCCATATGGGCGATTTTTGGTTTAAGATGAAGTTCACCGACAGCATTGCAATGGTTACTTACGATGGGGTAGAAATGAAAGATCTTTATTCTAGAGTTTATAGAGCCTTTTCAGAAATTTGGATTGTTATTGTTTATTTGGTGGGCTTGGTCGCATTGGCTTTGCACCTGATACATGGCTTTGGAAGTGCATTTACAACCCTTGGCTTAAGACATAGAAAATATACACCGATTATAAATGCGATGGGAATCGCTTTTTCAATTTTGATTCCATTGGCATATGCGGTTATCCCTCTTTGGGTTTTAATAAAAGAAGCATCAAATTATTAAGATATGGAGCTTAAATCAGCAGTACCACAAGGTGCTTTAGCAGAAAAGTGGAAAAACTACAGGGGTTCCATGAAGTTGGTTGCCCCGAATAACAAAAGACGTTTAGACATAATAGTTGTCGGAACAGGATTGGCTGGAGCCTCTGCAGCATCCACCTTGGGAGAGTTAGGATATAATGTCAAGGCATTCACGTTTCATGATAGTCCTCGAAGAGCACATAGTATAGCTGCACAGGGAGGAATCAATGCTGCTAAAAACTATCAGAACGACGGAGATAGTATATACCGGTTGTTTTATGATACTATCAAAGGTGGTGACTATCGTTCCCGAGAAGCTAACGTATACCGGTTAGCTGAAGTAAGTACAGAGATTATTGATCAAGCGGTTGCACAGGGTGTTCCATTTGCGAGAGAATATGGAGGCCTTTTAGCCAACAGATCATTTGGAGGAGTCCAGGTATCAAGGACTTTTTATGCACGAGGACAGACGGGTCAACAACTCCTATTGGGAGCATACTCAGGACTATCTAGACAAATTTCTCGAGGTCAGGTTAAAATGTTTAATCGACATGAAATGCTAGATTTAGTCAAAGTAGATGGCAAAGCAAGAGGCATTATTACCAGAAATTTACTAACGGGTAAATTGGAAAGACATGCGGCTCATTGTGTGGTTTTGGCCACTGGAGGATATGGAAATGTATTCTATTTATCCACTAATGCTATGGGTTCTAATGCCAGTGCTGCATGGAGAGCCGTTAAGCAAGGTGCATTGTTTGCAAACCCATGCTATACACAAATTCATCCTACGTGTATTCCTGTTTCTGGAGAATATCAATCAAAACTGACCTTGATGACAGAGTCTTTGAGAAATGATGGAAGGGTTTGGGTTCCAAACAACTTGGAAGATGCTCAGCAAATTCAACGAGGAGAAAAGAGGGCTGAAGATATTCCGGAGGATCAAAGAGATTACTATTTAGAAAGAAGATATCCGGCTTTCGGAAATTTGGTCCCAAGAGATGTTGCCTCTAGAGCCGCAAAGGTTGCAACAGACGAAGGAAAAGGAGTTGTTAAAACGGGTTTAGGTGTTTATTTAGATTTTGGTGATGCCATACAGAGATACGGTAAGTCAGAAGCTTTTTCATTAGGCCTCAATGATGCGAGTAGTGAGAAGATAACTCAGTTGGGGAAAGACGTTGTGAAAGCGAAGTATGGTAATCTATTCCAGATGTATGAGAAGATTACTGGAGAAAACCCATACAACACCCCAATGAAAATATATCCTGCAGTTCATTACACGATGGGCGGTTTGTGGGTCGACTATAATTTACAAACCAATGTTCCTGGTTTGTTTGCTTTAGGAGAGGCTAATTTTTCAGATCATGGTGCAAATCGCTTAGGTGCTTCAGCGTTAATGCAAGGATTGGCTGATGGTTACTTTGTGATTCCCTATACTATAGGGACTTTCTTGGCTGACGAAATAAGAACGCCGAGTATAAGCCCTGATTCTCAAGAGTTTATTGATGCGGAAAATGCAACACGGAATAGACTAGAATCACTCTTGGCAATACAAGGAGATCAGTCGGTAGAAAGTTTTCATAGAAGATTAGGAAAGATCATGTGGGAGTATTGTGGCATGTCACGTAATGCAGAGGGTCT